>WRCI01000035.1 GCA_009784145.1 Methanobrevibacter sp. | reverse complement strand
GTTTTACCTATAATATCTCCTCAGATAATTGATACACATCACCCATTCCCTCATTTATTAAACAAAAACTTAAATATTTTTTTAATGATGGAATATGATGGAAAAAAAATATATGGAACAATCCCAATACCTAACTCTTTAGAAAGAGTAATTTATCCTTCTGAAGATGAAAAAAGATATATCTTATTGGAAAAAATATTATATGAATATGCTGAAGAAATTTTTTCAAATTATGATATAATATTTAAAACAGTTATGTGTGTTGTGCGTAATGCAGATATTAGTCTTTCAGCTTCAAAAATGGATGAAGATGAAGATTACCGAGGTTATGTGAAAAAAATTCTGAAAAAAAGAAGACGTTTAGCCCCTATTTGCCTAGAATTTTACAAAAATTATGATGAAAACTTAGCTAACTTTTTATGTGAAAAATTGAATATTAAAAAATATCAAGTACAAATATCTAATTCTCCCTTAGAAATGTCATATGTTTTTGATGTTATTAAAAACATAGAAGAGAAAAATAATCCACTTTACCATGAATTATCTTACATCCCATTTGAAAGTAATATAGAAAAAAGTTTAAAAAAAGGAAAAATTATCCCTCAATTGAATAAAAAAGATATCTTGTTATATTATCCCTATGATTCAATGGAACCATTTTTAAAATTATTAAAAGAAGCAAGTAATGATAAAAAGGTAGTGTCTATAAAAATTACAATCTATAGGCTTTCTAGTGCATCACGTATTATTAAATACTTAATTGATGCAGTTGAAAATGGAAAAGATGTCACTGTATTAATCGAACTTAGAGCCCGTTTTGATGAAAATAATAACATAAACTATGCAGCACAATTACAAGAAGCTGGCTGCCAAGTAATTTATGGGTTTGAAGATTATAAAGTTCACTCAAAAATATGTTTAATTACAAGAAAAAATTCAGGTAATGTTCAATACATAACTCAAATAGGAACAGGAAATTATAATGAAAAAACTTCCAAAAAATATGCTGATTTGAGTTTTATAACTATGGATAAAGAGATTGGTAAGGACAGTATGTTATTTTTTAGAAATATGACAATATCTAACCTGAATGGAAAATATAAACATCTACTCGTAGCACCTAACAGATTTAAAAAACATATAATTGAAAAAATCAACACAGAAATCAAAAAAGCAAAGAACAATGAATCTGCAAATATTATTATGAAAATGAACTCATTGACAGATAGAGAAATGATTGATATATTAGAAAAAGCATCTAATGCAGGAGTGAAAATTAAACTGATAGTTCGAGGAATTTGTTGTTTAGTTCCAGGAATCAAAGAACATACTGAAAATATTGAAATTATTAGTATTGTAGGTAGATTTTTAGAGCATTCAAGAATCTATTGTTTTGGTTCAGGTGAAGATTCATCTATATATTTATCAAGTGCTGATTTAATGACAAGAAATACTGAAAAAAGAGTTGAAATAGCTTTTCCAATATACAACCCAATATTGAAAGAAAAAATACAGAATCTAATAAAAATAATGCTTAGTGACAATGTAAAAGCTAGAAAAATCGATTCCGAAGGAAATTATAATAAAATTGATACTGATGGAGAATTAATAGACTCTCAAAATTATTTTTTGAAAAAAGGAATCTCACCACTAAAATAATTTGAAGTGAGGTTATCTTTATATTTATATTATATTAAACAACTTTTAATTTTTTGAGAAAAAATATTCTCTATAAATCTCTATTTTATCTGCCATAACTCCCAATTGATTCATATCTGTTGGTTTATCAGTTATATGATTTTCAATTATAAATCCAAAATCATGACCCCTGTTTATTTGTAAATTATGCATTAATTCAAAATTTGATTTACTAACTTTTTAGTTCTTTTATTAACTTTCATGATTTTTCACCTAATATTTCTTTAACTTTTTCCATTTTCTCTTTAGGAAGAATTAAACTAGATTCATCATCATACAACAAATCTTCCTCTTCATCAACCATGATTCCTTTTTCTATAAGTTTTTCAGCAACAATCAAATCTTTTTCACGATACCTACGATTTTTAGAAGCATTAACTTTAATAGGCGAACCATCCATGGACATGTATTTAAATTTAACAATGTTTAATTTTATTCCCATTTTCACAGTTTCTCTGAAAGCTTCTTTTAGTAGATTTTCACATTCAATTTTAAATCGACTTATAGTTCGAAAATCAGGTTTTTCATTTCCTGTTAAGTAAATATAAACATAATTAACATGTGTTAGCTCTTCTAATTTTCGTGAAGAAAATATTCCATCTACTGCCCCCATTAAAACAAGTAAAGTCAGCATTTCATGATTATATGCTAGTTTTCCAGGAGTATGCTGATATTTCCCATTAATTTCAGAAAAATCTAACCCCTCAACAATTTTTTCAACTAAAAAACAAATATGATCCTCTGGAATTTCACTCAATGGATTTCTTAATTCAAACTTCGTTTGACCCTTTTCATATTTCCTAAAATCCATAACAAAAACCTCACAAATAACTAAAACTATAAATAACTATTTATAATAAGTAATATATAAATATAAATATTTAAACACAGAAAAATAAGAAAAAATAAAGAAAAAGAAAAAATAATTATGACTCAAGCTCATTTAATTAAAAAATTAATGTTTAGGCTTTTTAAAAGTCATCATAAATATAGTTCTTCTACCAATATCAACAGACCTATCAGCTACTCTTTCAAGGAATCTAGCTATGAATATTATATTAATAGTTTGAGTTATATTTTCTTTATCTTCAAACATGACATCAGTAACTTGTTGTAATATTGAGTCAAATAGATCATCTACCTTATCATCATCTTTTCGAAGTTCCTTTGCAACATCAATATTCTGATCCAAAAATGCATAAATTCCTTTACTCAACATCATTTGAACATAATCTGCCATATATTGTAAATCATCCATTAATTTTTCTGGAACTGGTACATCTTTGATTAAAACAGCTAAATCAGCTATATTAGCTGCTAAAAATCCAATTCTTTTTATGTGGCTATTTATTCTATTAGTAGACTCAATAAACATTAAATCTCCTGCAACTGGTTGTTCCACAGCTATAAACTTTATACATCTTCTTTCTAATTCAAAACCTTCCTCATCAATTTCTTTACCTTTGGCAATTACTTCTTCAGCTATTTTTTCATCATAGTCACTTAATAAAGTAGTAGCTTTACGATGGGATTCAATAACCATCTGCCCAATTTTTTCTACTTCATCTTTTACATTTTTTATTCTATTTTTAAATGATATTCTTGGATATTCTTTATCCATTCAAACATCCCCTTAATGATAATAATTTTAATAATTTATTAAATATTAGATTTATTAACCAAATCTTCCAGTAATATAATCTTCTGTTCTTTTATCTTTTGGATCTATAAAAAGTTTATCTGTTAAATCACTTTCAATAAGTTCACCAAGTAAGAAAAAGGAAGTATATTTAGATACTCTTGTAGCTTGTTGCATATTGTGAGTTACAATAATGATTGTATAATCATTTTTCAGCTTGTGAATTAAATCTTCAATTTTTGTAGTGGAAATTGGATCAAGAGCAGAACAAGGTTCATCCATAAGGATAACTTCTGGATTATTAGCTATTGTTCTAGCTATACAAAGTCTTTGTTGTTGTCCTCCAGACAATCCCATAGCTGAGTCTTCAAGTTTATCTTCTACTTCTTCCCACAATGCCGCAGATTTTAAACTCTCTTCAACTCTTGCAGCAATTGCATCATCATCATTCAATCCATGAACTTTAAGACCATATGCTACATTTTCAAAAATAGATTTAGGAAAAGGATTAGGTTTTTGAAAAACCATTCCAATTTTTTTTCTTAAATCAACAACATCCATTTTAGGATTGTAAATATCTACTCCATCAAGATAAACATTTCCATCATGAGAAAAGGTAGGAATCAAATCATTCATCCTATTAACAGTTCTAATGAATGTAGACTTACCACAACCAGAAGGTCCAATAAGTGCTGTAACTGTATTTTTGGGAATATTTATATTTATATCTTTAAGAACTTGAGAATCTCCAAAATACACATTTAAATTATTTACTTCTATTCTGTTCATACTAACCCCTTGTTAATTGGATTTTTATCAAATTATTATATTTTTTGAATTATTTTTAATTATTATTTTTAATTATTAATTTTAATTATTATTTTTAATTATTAATTTTAATTATTAATTTTAATTATTATTTTTAATTGCTTTATTTGTTTGTCTATTAATCAAATCATGTCTAAATAAAAACTATATCCCTCATCATCTAAAAATATGGCTTTATTTTCCATGACTATAATATTATCTTCCCATGATTTGCCTTTGATATTTATCTATTAAGAAATTAGCAATTATAGTTACTGCAAGTACAAGTATAACAAGAACTGCTGCAGTGCCATATGCATTTTCAAGAGATATACCTTCAGTAGCTAAAACATATAAATGAAGTGGAAGTGGTCTTCCTGGATCAAACATTGAAATTGGAACAGAAAGTGCAGAACCTACTGCAAACATGACTGCAGCTGCTTCAGAAATAGCTCTTGTCATTCCAAGAATTATTCCTGTGACAATTCCAGGAATAGCTGCTGGGAGTACAACTCTATAAATTGTTTGCCATTTTGTAGCTCCTAAACCATAGCTACCTTCACGATAGGAACTAGGTATTGAAGAAATTGTAACTTCAGATACTTGAAATATTGTTGGAAGTGCCATAATAGCTAAAACTAACCCTCCTGAAAGAATTGACCAACCAAGCCCCATAGACACTACAAAAAATGCTAATCCAAAAAGCCCATAAACAATAGATGGGATTGAAGCAAGAGTTTCAGCACCAAATCTTATAATTTTTGTAATTTTACTTTCACCAGCATATTCAACAAGGTATACTGCAGCACCAACACCTAAAGGAGTAGATACAATACCTGCAATAAGAGTAACATAAATACTAGATATAATCATTGGGAAAATTCCACCAGCTCTTCCAGAATCAATAGGATTTGAAAATATGAATTCTAAATTTACAACTGGTAGACCCATTATTAAGATATAACCTATTATAAATATAAGAATCAATACTGTGATTAATCCAGAACATACAAAAATTGCATTCATTATTCTTTGAGAATTCTTAGGAGATAAGATTTGTGGTAGATTTAAACTCATAAATAACCTCCTCCAATATCAACTTTATATTTATATTGTATGTAATTTGCAACTAACAATAGCAATCCTATAATTAAGAAAAGAACAATAGCTGTTCCAAACAATGCATTATAATGGAGGCCAGTAGCATAACCCATTTCTAAAGCAATATTTGCAGTTAGTGGTCTTATTGGATCAAAAATGGATCCTGGAATTTGTACAACATTACCTGCTACCATGATAACAGCTAATGTTTCTCCAACTGCTCTTCCCATTCCTAAAATAATAGCAGTGATTATTCCTGGAAGAGCTGCTGGAAATATAACATGCCTTATTGTTTGCCAATTAGTTGCACCAAGTCCAAAAGAAGCTTCCCTATATTCTTGAGGAACAGCACGCAGTGAATCTTGAGAAATAGTTATAATAGTAGGTAAAACCATAACTGTCAAAATTAAAGATGCTGTGAACAAACTAAATCCAGTACCACCAAAATAAGTTCTTACAAGTGGAACTAAAACAATTAAACCAAAAAATCCATAAACAACCGAAGGAATACCAGACAAAGTTTCAATGACTGGTTTTAAAATTTTTCTAATGTTATTAGGGGCTACTTCTGCCATAAATATAGCACAAAGAAGAGATAAAGGTACTGCCATTAATAAAGATAATAGAGTCACATAGATAGACCCTATAATCATAGCAAGTACTCCAAATTGCCCCCTACTTGGACCCCATTCCATTCCAAATAAAAAATGGAAGAAACCATAATTTTCAAAAGCAGGAATTCCTTCTACTAATATGAAAGAAACAATGAGAAGAATGATAACAATAGAAAAAATAGCTGTTATAAAAAGTCCTTTTTCTATTAAAAATTCAGATAACCTATTTTTTTCCATAATAAACCTCGATACTTTAATATTTATAAAAAAACAATTGTGAAAATTTATTAAGTATGAATTAATTTAAATTATATTCCTATTTCATAATCATTATATTTCTATTTTATAATCATTATATTTTGTATAATCAAAATTTTTTATATTATTATTTTTATTAATATACTACATTTTATATAAGTTATTTTTTATTATAATATAGTTATATTTTAATTAAATTGTATTATTTTTTACATAATTATTTTTCATAATAGAATTTGCATTACATAAAATAATTAGCTGTTACATAATCAAAATTTCTAATAAATTGTGAGTTTTCTTATATAATCATTAAATTTAGATAAAATATAAACTCATTTATACTGGAATAATTTTTTCTTTTTTAATAATTTCAGTACCAGCTGGAGATTTTACCCAATCTAAAAATAATTTTACATTATCATTTACATCTTTAATTAAGAATAAGAAAGGTCTTTGAATAGAATACTCTCCATTAGTTATTGTCTCCTCAGTAGGAAATACACCATTTACAGATACTGTTTTTACATCATCACTTATATGTGCAAATGACACAAAACCAATAGCTCCAGGATCAGATGCTACAGACTGTTTAACAGCTTCAGTAGAACTTTGAACAATTGCAGTATTCATAATTTTTGTATTGCCCATTACAATGGATTCAAAGGAAGATCTTGTTCCAGAACCCTCTTCTCGAGTTATAACATGGATTGTTTCTGATTTTCCACCAACATCTTTCCAATTTGTGATTTTTCCATTAAATATGTCTCTTATTTCATCAATTGAAAGGTCAGTTATATTATTTTGATTGCTAACAGCAATTACAATCCCTTCTTTTCCAATTTCTACTTCAGTAATGTCCTTTTTTTCATCATTTGAAAGTAATTTTGAACTTAAACCAATATCAGCTATTCCTTGACCTGTACTCCTTATACCCATTCCAGAACCTCCACCCTGAACATGTATTTTTATGTCAGGACGAGTTTTCATAAATTCATCAGCCAAGTGTTCTGCAAGAGGTTGTACAGATGTAGAACCTACAACATCAATTCTTTCATAACTATCTATAGGGTTAATCAGTAAATAAGCTAAAATAATACCTATGATAACTATGATTATCAGTTTGAATTTTGAGTCCATATTAACACCTTAATTTTTAATTCAACTTGTAAGTATTTAAAAATTAAGGTTGTAAATGTAATAGAAAAATATAAATATAAAACAAAAAATTCAATTCGAATATTAAAGAAAAACTATTATATTCTAATTAATCTTTGTATATATTTCTTGATTATTTTTAAACTTCTAATAAATTAAAATTATCTACAAATATATACAAAAATAAAAAATTATAGAAAAATAATTAATAGTAAAATCCAATTCATGATAATTAATATTATCTTGAAACTAACTAATAACTATTTAACTATAAAAATAATTTCTAACTAAAAATAGCTAGAATTATTTTGTACTTTTTACAATTTTTTCTTCAGCTAATATTTTAGTTCCTTCTGCTCCCATTACCCAGTCAATAAATGCTTTTACATCACCAGTAGGAGTTCCTTTAACTAAGAATATAAATGGTCTTTGTAATTCATAAGTTCCATCAGCGATGGTTGGATCAGTAGGAGCTATTCCTCCAACACTTAATGCTTTTACATCATCACCCATGTGAGCATAAGAAACAAAACCAATTGCATCAGGATCTTGTTTTACAGATTGTTTAACAGCTTCTGTAGAACTTTGAACAATAGCATCAGATTTTATCTTAGTATCTTTACCCATAACAATTGATTCAAATGCATCTAATGTACCAGAACCTTCTTCACGAGTTACTAAATGAATAGGAGCATCTGATCCGCCAACATCCTTCCAGTTAGTAACTTTACCAGAAAAGATATCTTTAAGTTGCTCTTTACTAAGGTCAGATACCCCATTTGCTGAGTTAACAGCTATGACAATACCATCCATACCAAGAACATGTTCAGTTAGCCCAGTTTTTTCTTCAGGTTTTAAGTCTTTAGAACTTGTACCAATATCAGCAGTACCATCTTGAGCACTTTTAATACCTACACTAGATCCCCCACCTTGAACATTAATTCTAATGTCTCCATGGGTCTTTTTATATTCTTCAGCAAGTTTCTCAGCTACAGGTTGTACAGAAGTTGATCCAACTACATTAATAGTGGATGCACCCCCACCACCTGCAAGTACTAAAGCAAGTATTGCTATTACAGCAATAACTGCAACAATTATTATTATATTTTTAGTGTTCATATTTTATTACACCTCAATAAATAACTTAAAATTTTTTATATATAAAGGTTACTACTATGTGTAGAAAAGTACATAGAAAGTGAACAAAATAATATGAAAATAAATATAAAAATAAAGTTAATTCACAAAAAGTGAAATAAGGTTCATAGTTTGTAGAAATTCCTAAAATTAGAAATTAATCAAAAACAAAATTAATGAGAGACTAAAAGATACATTTAAAAAGTAAAAAGATTTAAATAAGTTAAAGAAAAATATTATAATAACTACAAAGTAATTATATTAATAATTACATTAGTGAGGAGTGAAAAAATGGATAACCACGATGATGAGAACTATCAAAGAGCAAAAAGAAGATTAGAAGATGTGAAAGAGTTTTATATTGATTTAGTTATTTATGTAGCAGTTAATATTGTTTTAATTATTATAAATCTTGTGTTTACACCTGGCTACTGGTGGTTTGCATTTCCATTAGTAATTTGGGGATTATTTATTTTATACGATTTTTTACAAACTTTTGTTTTTGAAAATAAAATTTTTAGTAAGAAATGGGAAGAAAAAAAGATAAAAGAATACATGAATGATAAAAAATAATAAAATAAAAAGATAAAAAATAAAAACAATACTTTTCCAAAGATAAAAAAAGAAGAATATTGTTTAAGAGGGAATTTTTCCAATTTATAAAATTTTTAATTTTTATTATATATATTATAAAATATTTTTTAAATTAATTACTATTTATTTTTTTAAATTAATTACTTCTTTTTTTTAAAAATTATTTACCTCTTTTTTTAAATTATTTACTATTTATGATTAATTTTAAATATAATATCTTATTATTAATTATTTTTTAAATATTTATATATTTTATATTATAAAATTAAATTTAACTAAATATATTCATATTATTATTTTATAAAAAATTAATTCTTTAACTATAAAAATAAGAGAATAAAAAAAAAGAATAAAAGAAAATAAAAATAAAATGAATAAAAGAAAATAAAAATAAAATGAATAAAAGAAAATAAAAATAAAATGAATAAAAGAAAATAAAAATAAAGTGAATAAAAGAAAATAGAATTAAACCTCACTCTCTAAAGCTTCTTGGAATAGTTGAACGAGGAATGTTTTTATGAAACTCAGTAGCAGCATCCATAATTTCAATACAAATGTCACCAATTCTTTTAAATGATTTAACCAAACGAGAAAGATAAATATAATAAGTTGACATATCTTTATCTTCCAAAGAAGTTTCTGCCATTTCAATAGCTATACAATTAAGTGTCCTCTTTTGAATAGAATTAACTTTTTCTTCTAAGTCCCTAATTTCATCTTTCAAAGATAACTTTTCATTTAAAAAAGCATCCATTGAAAAATTAATCATTTTATTGATAGCTTTATACATAGATTTTAAAAGAATGATTATTTCTTCATTGATTTCAGAGTCAGGTTCATTTATTACAAATTTTGAAAAATGATCCGAATAGTCTCCAATACGCTCTAAATCATAAGCTATCTCATTAAAAATCAAGGTTTTTGAAAATTGAGTAGATGGATCTATACTAACAACAGTTTCAACAGAAGAACGTAATTTTTCAAACATATTATTAGTTGTATAATCCATTTCCATTGCCAATTCTGCTTTTTCCACATCTCTTTCAATTAATGATTCAAAAGCGGTTTTCAACTGTTTTTCAACATGTTCTGACATATTTTGTAACATTCCTTTAATTAAAAAAGTGGCAGAATGATCTTTAGAAATAATGTCCTCATCAAACATACTAGAAAACTCTTCATATTTTTTTAAATCAATGATATAGGCACGTTTAACTATGTTTTCATCCATAAGAGGTTTAAGTAGTTTTGTAACATAACGTCGACTAAGACCAAGTTGTTCAGCAATTTCATCCTGAGTTGAAGGATTTTCATATAAAATAAAATTTAATACATCTTTAAGAGTTTTGTTTACTTTAGCCATTTACATCATCTAATCAGAACAATTATATTTATTATTATAATTTATTATTATATTATAATATTATAAAATTAATATTATATATTAATATTTATAATATTTTACTAATTAATTAGATTATAATTTAGTATAAAACTTATTATAAAAATAACTAATTAAACTATTTTATATAAAAGATAATTAATTAAACTATTCTATATAAAAATATATTCTATAAAAATATGATTTTATTATAAAAAATATATGCAGATTATACTTTACTTTTATATAAAAATATTATAAAAATTATATTTTACTTTATAATAAAAATACTATTATTTCTTATCTATTTTTTTAAAAAAACTTGTATTTTTAGACATAGTACTTGTTTTATCAGCTTTTATACTTTTTATATCATTTAAATTATTTGTATTATTTCCAGAATCATTGATTTCATTCCCATCAACTTCTTTATTTCTTCCCATATATGCAGTAATAGATTCTAAAAATATTCTTAATATAACATATGATAAAACTAAAAATATTCCAATTAATAATAACATATCAAAGAGACTAAATTGAGTAACATATAAATCAAAAAATTCTGGGAAAATATCAATTAATCCTCTTAACAATAATAAAAATCCTAAAATAAGATTAACTATTCCATATTCTTTTTTAATGATTTTTCCTTGGAATATTGGATATAATCCCATTATCATTAAACTAATACCCATGATTCTCACTAAATTATTATTAGTTAATTCTCTAAGCTCTAAGAAAATCATTGAAAAATCAGGCCAATAGAATTGATAATAATAAATAATAACCGCTATAATGAAAATCATTAAGAGAATAGCTATTAAAATTAAAGGAATTATATATACTAT
Source organism: Methanobrevibacter sp. (assembly GCA_009784145.1). Taxonomy (GTDB): domain Archaea; phylum Methanobacteriota; class Methanobacteria; order Methanobacteriales; family Methanobacteriaceae; genus Methanobinarius. The sequence goes on along the minus strand of WRCI01000035.1, from coordinate 1,356 downwards.
CTCATTTTCTACTTTTCTAATAGTGGTGTTTTCAAGAGGTTCTTTAATAAATATAGAAAAAATTTGATATAAAATAGCTCCTGTTACAGCACCTATTATAGTACCAGCTATTCCTAAATAAGAAGTGGTTAAAGCAACTAGTCCTGATATTAAACCAGCCATTATTATATCAAAAGATTTAGCCATTAAAACACCAATAAAAATTCATTTACTATTAAAATCTAATTGAAATTTTTATAATTAAAGTCTAATTAAAATCTTTACAATTAAATCTAATTAAAACTTTTCTAATTAAAATCTTTATAATTAAATCTAATTAAAATCTTTATAATTAAAATTTTAATAAAAAAATTAAAATAAATTTAAGAGCCTTAGGGGGGATTCGAACCCCCGGCCTATACCTTACCAAGGTATCGCTCTACCGGCTGAGCCACTAAGGCAATTTATTCTTAAACAACACCATTCATATATTTTAAAACTAACTATGATAATTAAAAGTGCAGGGGAAGGGATTCGAACCCTCGAAGGCCTACACCAGAGGATCTTAAGTCCTCCCCCTTTGGCCGCTCGGGCACCCCTGCATACGAAACATAAATTGAATACTATATTATATAAATCTTTAATAAATATAAACTTTTAATAAATATAAATTTTTAATAAATATATATTTTTAATAAATATATATTTTTATATAATTATAATGATATATTTTAAAATTATATTAATATAAATTTAATAGTTATTTTTTATTCAATATAAACATTAAAGTTATTTTACTATAAATTTATTAATTATTTTATATAAATTATATTATATTTCAAATATTATACTTATATTATATATTAATTTAAAATATTATATTTATATTGATTTATAATAAAAATTTATAATAATTTATAATAAATTTATAAAACAATCTATAAATTAATTTTATTAATAATTATTTATATAATAATTTTAAAATTAAAATCAATGTTACAACATTTAAAAAATATGATAATATTAGTATATAAAGTTTGCTATAATCAGAGTTCTGGTAAAGCCAATTAAATGGTGATAAATTGAAAATAAACCTTGAAGAATGTGCAGTGTGTGGAGATTGTATTGAAATGTGTCCACTTGGTTTAATTGAAAAGAAAGCATATAAAATAATTATCAAAAAAGGGTGTGATAATTGTGGAGAATGTATGGAAGTTTGTCCAGTTGGTGCTATTCATTATGATGATAAATAATCAGTTAATTGCAAAAAAATAAATATAATTTAAAAAAAAATAAATTTAAATGAACTTTTTATAAAATATAAAAATTTATAAAATATAAAAATTTAAATGAACTTTTTATAAAATATAAAAATTT
>WRCI01000034.1 GCA_009784145.1 Methanobrevibacter sp. | reverse complement strand
CCTGTAATTTCAGACTTTCCATAATTAAGAAGAAAAATAATATCCATTTTTTCTTTTATAAATAATTTTACAGAATCACTTGGAAGTCTTTTAGATGAAATATCAATTAAATTCTCTAATGAAGCATCAATAACTGCTGTTCGACCCATTGTTCCACCTAATCTACAATGAATCTCTCCAAAATCTTTTAAAATATTTATGATTTTTAAGGCACATCCAGAATCTATTATATTAGGTCCATGTACAACAATTCCAATTTTCATTACTTATCACTTGAAAAAGTTTTTTAATGTTTTAGTTTCTTTAATTTAGTTAATTATTTAATTTATTATTGTTTTTTTTAATTATTTTATTTATTATTATATCTTATTTTAATTAATTTTATTTTTATTAAAATAATTTAAATTTAAATATAATATAAAAATATATAATAATTCTATATATAATAAATCCATATATAATAATTTCATTTATAATATAATAATATAATTTAAATCTAAATATAATATAAAAATATATAACAATTTTATATATAATATAAAGATATATACTAATTTTATTTTATAATATAATAATATAATTTAAATATATAAAATATATCAATCTTTCTTAATCCTTTTTTTAAAAATCTTAGAACCACAAACTTCACAATCTTCTTCTTTATAATCATCAGGATATTCTTTTCTACAACCTTGACAAACTTTCTTCCAATTATAAATTCCTTTTATTCCTTCAGTTAAAACAGACATATATGAAATATTTAATATTTTAAGAACATTTTGAATAGAATAATCATCAGTAACTAGTAAAATATTTTTTCCATTATCTTTAAAATCAATTGCTAAAGCTAATAATTTTTTATCAGGTAGCGAAAGTCTAAGAGTATCTCCAGAATTTGAAATAATAGATTCTAATTTATTAATTGATGCTTCAGTTCCTTCCTTAATAAACAATTTATTATCATCAATTGCCTGGTTGAAAATCATTTTAGACTTTAAATCTTTTATTTCTTCAGTTATTTCAGAAACTGTAAAATTTAAAGAATTTTTAACTTCAAATCCTCCAATAAAAGCAGAAGCATCTAAAATATAATAAATTTCATTATTTGTTTTATCCATAATATCTATATAATTATAGTTATTGAAAATTAATAAAGTTAATTAATTATTAATTGGGAGAATTAAATTAATTGAAAAAAATAGAAGAAATAAAATGATTATTCATAGGGATATAATTTGAAATATAAAATCTATTAGCAAATCAATTTGTTTAATCACTTTTAAATCTAAAAATAAAGGAAAAAACTACATGAATGAAAAAAGTGAATACTTTTTATATTTTGCATAACATTTATATGTAATAAAATATATATTAACTACTGAGGGGTAGGGTCTTATCTAACTCTTATTATCATGAAAAATTGGCATTGAATCCGCCTCCAATCCAATTTTAACCCTACCCTCCTCACTATCATAATTCTTTTTTTAAATTAATTATTGAAATTTTTAAGAATATTTTAAAAGATTTTAAGGACGTTTTACAAAAATATTTCATAATAAGCTAATATCCTTCTATAAACAGGAAAATCTAATATCAATCTATAAACAGGAAAAATAAAATGAAAAGTAAAACAATGGAAGAACACAGAAAAAAAGCACCTATAAAAGTGTCTTGTGGAGTTATAACTCTTAGTGATACTAAGAGTAAAGACAAAATAGAAGGAAAATCCACAGATACTTCTGGTGAATATATAGTTAAATCATTGAAGAAGAAATATCAAGTAGATAGCTATATTATCATTCCTGATGAAAAAGAAGAACTTTTAAATTCAATTGAAAGTATGATAAATAAAAACATTGATATAATATTCACAACTGGTGGAACTGGAATAGGATCTAGAGATATAACAATTGAAACAATAGAACCACTTTTTCAAAAAGAATTAGTAGGCTTTGGAGAAATATTTAGATCAAAAACTTATAAAGAATTAGGTTCAGGTGCAATATTATCTAGAGCAACAGCTGGAGTATATAAAAACACACTAATATTTTCAATGCCAGGATCTCCAAATGCAGTTAAATTAGGAATATCTATTATTATTGATGAGTTAGCTCATTTAAAGAAGCATTTAAAAGAATAAATTGGGAAAAGATATATAATTATAAACAAAACTCAAAAAAATAAACAACAACACACAAAAATAAACCTTAAAAACTCAAAAAAAATAACTCAAAAATAAATCCTAAAAATTAGAAAAATTCATTAACAGAAATTAAAGGTTCAAATACAACATTTTCTTTTTCAAATTCATTTACAGCTCCTTCTTCCCTATCAACTACTACAAAAGCTTTTTTAACAATTCCTCCATTTTCTTGGATAGTTTTTATAGCTTTAATTAAGGAACCACCTGTAGTTGTAACATCTTCAACTACAATAACATTGTCTCCTTTATTTAATTCTCCTTCAATTAATTTTGAAGTTCCATAGTCTTTTTTTTCTTTTCTAATCATTAAAAGTGGAATCTTAGAATGTAGGGAAACAGCTGTGGCTATGGGAACAGCTCCTAAAGCAGGACCTGCAACTTTATCAATGTTTTCATTAGCTATTGACTGAGTAATGAGCTCTGCAATTGTTTTTAAAATAATAGGTTCAGTTATAGCTTTTTTCATATCAATGTAATAATCACTTTCTTTTCCAGAAGAAAGTGTGAATTTTCCAGTTTTAAAAACTTGATCTTTTTTTAAAATCTCGATTAAGTATTCTTTTGAAGTCATAACTACACCAGTAGGAAAAATTTAAATTTTTCATGAAAAAAATGAATTGAATTTCTCAAAAATCGAATTATTTAGCTTTTTTTAGAAATCAAACTCAAAAGTATCTCTTAAGAGGATTTTGTCACCAATTTTACTGATCATATCATAAGGAACAATATCTTCACTTTTAGAAATATTTAATGTTTCGGAGAGTCCTCCTTTTTTTAAAATTAATGCTTCTATTTCTTTTGTTTCCTCATCAAATTCAACATTGGTTACTTTTCCAACTAAAACAGCATCTGTATTAACTACTTCTTTACCAATAAGATCTCCAACAACTTTCATGATATTCCTTCTAAATTGTTATTAATTACATTATTATAAAATAAAAAAATAAAAAAAATATAAAAAGATAGCTATTTATTCAACAGCTATCATTCATCTCCTTTATTCCAATTTATAATACCATATATCACACATAAAAGTGTAGATAATATAACAAGCAGATAACCACTTAAAATCCAAGGATCAGGTATTCCTAAAATCATTCTTTTACACCTTCTTAAATAATCATATCAATTTAGTTATTTTCCACCAGTTTTAGATTCATCTGAACCAATACCTTTGTAACATTTATCAATATGCTCCTGATCCATTGGTTTTGTAAGTAAACTTACAACAACAGTAAAAATCAAAGATATAGGAACAGCTATTATTATAGCATCAACAGATGGCCAAGGCATAGTTGGAATAAGCATTGGTTGACCTGTTAAAAGTTCGGAAATTCCCAATCCTTTGGCTGTTTTTCCAGCTACAAATATTAGCCAAAATAGACTTACAACTATTCCTGAAACAATTCCTGCAATAGCTCCTTCTCTTGTAGCCCTCTTCCAATATAAAGCACAGATATAAACACTTAAAAATGCTGCGGCACAAATTCCAAAGAAAAGTGCAGTGCCTGAAGCTATTACACTTCCAGGTAATATCAAAGCAAGAACAAATGATAAAACTACTGCTATAAGGATTCCAATACGAGTCAAAGGAACAGATTTTATATCTTTTTTCTTTTTTAGAACTTCAAAAACATCTTTTCCTATTGAAGTTCCTTGTATATGATACTGGGAACTTAATGTAGACATAACTGCAGCTATCAATGTTAACAAGAAGATATAAACAAACCATTCAGGAAGAGCCGAATTGATGAAAGTAGGGATAATTTTATCAATATTTCCAGCTACAACATCTACAGATATTTGCCCTAGTTTATTGAAAAAGTACACATTAGACAATGATCCAACAATATAAGCCGCCCCAGGAATAGCTGCTATAAATATACCTCCAACTAAAACAGCTCTATGTAATTCTTTATCAGATTTTACAGTCATGAACCTAACAACAAGTTGTGGTTGAGCTAAAACTCCAATACCCACACCCATAATAATTGTAGAAACAAGAGTCCACCAAAAACCACTGCCTAAATCAGGGAATGTTGTCCAACCCGTTCCACCTAAAGCTTGAGCACTAGCTGGGAAATGTGGAGCTAAATTTGTTAAAGCAGTGTGTGACTCTGTAACTCCTCCAAGTATCCAATATGTGAATATGAGTAAAAATATCATTCCAAAGAACATTATAGATCCTTGAAGAACATCATTATACATAATTCCTCTCATTCCACCATAAATTACATAAGCAGCTACTATTATAGACAAAATAATAAGACATAGATGGAAGTTTAGTGAAAGACTAGCTTCCATGAATCTTGCACCACCTATAAGAACTACTGATGCATATATTGGCATTCCAAAAAATATTATTCCACCACTAAACCATTGGATAAATTTACTTTTAAAACGCCTAGATAAAAACTCAGGGAAAGTCAATGATTCTAAATTATGACCCATTTTCCGAGTTCTTTTACCCATGACTACAAATGCAATGAAAACCCCTATAAATATATTTAAAAATACTAACCAAAGTAAACTCATACCAAACTGACCAGCCATTCCTCCAAATCCAACAATAGCTGCCGTACTAATAAATGTCGCACCATAACTCATTGCCATGACAAAAGGATGCGTTTTACGACCTGCAATCATGAATTCTTCTGAAGACTTTGTACGTTTCCAACCTAAGTATCCAACATATGCTACAAGTAGGAAATAAATTATAAAAACTATAGATAAAACTACTAAATCCATATATTAACCTCTTATAATAGCTCATTAAGTTTTATATAACAATAAAATTATTGCCAAAAATTATCATTGTGAGAATATACTCATGAATAATAAAATATGTACTCATGATTAGATTATGTCCTCATGATTAGATAATATAAAACCTAAGCTAATAATTCAAATACTAAACTTAATCTAAAAAGATTATAGAACTTTTTGTTTATATTATTATATAAGCTTTTATAAATGAATTTTAGTTTTTAGATTACAAAAAATAGATAATGAATTTATTATCTTATTTTATTTTAAATTAAAAAGATTATAAAATTATTAATATGTTCTAAATAAAGAAAAACTTCTTAAAAATCATATTTTTAATAAATAAAGACATTTAAAAAAGAGTATATTTTAGATGAATAAATATTTTAAAAATGAAAAGGTTTTTAAATAAAAAAGAAAAAGAAAATAAAAAAAAAATAAAAAATAAATATAACTAAAAATAAAAAAAGAAAAAAAATAAAAAAAAATAAATTTATATTATGCTACATTATTGGCATTTTACCTGTTTCATCAATAATATAAGTCCTACCAACATATTTTCCAGTTTTACGATCTGCATAGCTTACAACCCACAAACCAGTTTCATAGTCATATTTAACAGTAGATACTTTTACAATAGATGAATCACCAAAAGCTTCAGGATATTTATCTAAAATTTTACTAGATATCTTCTCAATTTGTTGAGGAGAATGTTTAGTTGCATAATTTATACTACTTGAATTACTTGAATTTTTAGACTCTCTATTTTTTAGCTTGGAAATATTATTATTCTTATTTTTTAAATTATCCTTACTGATATTAATATCATTTAAAACAATTTTGCCTATTTTTTCAGTAGAATTTATATTAGAATTATTCATGGAACTACTGTTTATAGAATTATTATTCTTAAAATTATTATTTTTAGAACTATTATTCTTAAAATCACTACTATTGTTATTATCAATAGCTAAATAACTACCAATACCAATAAGAAATATTATAAAAATAGATAAAACAATAATTAAATCACGATTCATAAAAACCCTCCTAGAAACTTGTTGTAATAAGTGAATTTGTGCCACTTAAATCTTTAAAATTATTAATAACACCAAATCCATTATTTCTACCAGTTGTATCTATTTGATACCATTTACCACCTACATAAGCTTTTGCCCAACAGTGACCATAAACAGCACCACTAGAAAACTTACAAGCAGCAGAATTTTGATACATCGCAGGAACTTTGACCATTCTAAGCATAGCAACCACAAGGTGTGATTGATCCACACAGTTTGCTACTTTTGAGGACAATGTTCCAGTTGCCATTTTCTTTGTATTGAAATACATTGGCTTCGGATAAGCTATTTTATCCCTAACCCAGTTAAATATTAAATTAGCTTTCACCATAGGTGTTATTTCACCAATATAACTACTTAATATATTTATAACTCTTGCTCTAATTACCGGGTTGTTTGTTGGGGCTTTATTATAACTAATTAAATATTTACTATAATTACTAGAAATATTAGATTCTTTCAAGAAATAAAGATTAGTACTTCCTTGTTTAAATACATCTTGATTTTTAACTACTTTATTTATAATTTTTCCACTTTCTGTCATAATAGTAGAAGTCAATTGGTAGCTATTTTTTGTATGAGGAATTATTGAAGCTTTTGTATCTTTAACTTCTCTTAACAATACCAAAGTACCAATATAATTAGTTTTTGTATAAGCTTTAATGCTTTTTTGAACCCATTTATTGTTTTTAGATAAAGTCATGTTAATCCATTTTCCTGAAGATCCTGGTTTTGACTTTAACTTAGTCCATTTCCAATTTTTAGTTTTACTGTTATAGTTAGATCCAGCATACCATCCATTTTTATTAACTTTATAAATATACCTATTTAGTTTATATGTTTTTACATTCCATATACTCTTTTTTAGAAGTTTAGATATTATTGAAGTTTTAATTGTATTAGTAGAAGAATAAAAAAGAGTATCTCCTTTGAAATTAGCTTTAAACATATAATTTTTAGTAGTGCTTGTACTTGGAATAATTCCTTTATAATTTATCAAAACTTCACCTTTAGAGTTTGTTTTAACTGACAATTTATTATCAATAATTACAACTTTATTAGATAATAATCTGCTTTTAATTTGTTTTTTATCATCAATATAAACATTCCCTAATTTATCATGCCAAATAGCACTTTTAATGTTATCATTACCTTCTAAAATTACTTTTATTTTAGTTAAATCATTATATCTAATTCCATTTGGGAGAGAGATACTTACTTTAGATTTTGCTTTGTTTTTAGAAAAAGAAGTGCTGTATATTTTTAATTCGTTATTTGAAAAAATTGCACTTCCCCATTCACCAATATTATTGACAAAACTAGACTTATCTTTCACAATAGTAACTCCAACTGTACAAATCGCTCCTCCATTATTATTAGCTTTATTATTAGAAAAAATAGAAGAAGACACAGTCAAAGCATTTGAAGCATATATAGCTCCACCACTGCGAGAAGCGGTATTTTTATCAAAAGTTGATGAAACAATATTTAACACATTATTAGAATAAATTACTCCTCCATTATAAGCAGAATTACTTATAAACTTAGAATTACTAGTAATTGAAGTTATACCTTCTGCACATATAGCTCCACCATTATTATTAGCTTTATTATTAGAAAAAATAGAAGCAGATACAGTCAAAGCATTTGAAACATATATAACTCCACCATTCTGCAAAGCAGTATTTTTATCAAAAGTTGATGAAACAATATTTAACACATTATTAGAATAAATTACTCCTCCATTATAAGCAGAATTACTTACAAATTTAGAATTACTAGTAATTGAAGTTTTACCATCTGCATATATAGCTCCACCATTACATAGAGATGTAACACTGGTTTTAACAGCACCATTACTCTCAACTGTAGCAATACATGCTTTATTAGCATTAAAAACAGATTTAACAACATTCAAACTTGTATTAGAAAATATGGCTCCTCCAATTCTTCCAAGATTTCTATTAAAATTAGAAGATTCAATATTCAAATAATTAGGTGAAGAGCTTCTATCAATATTACTAAATATTCCTCCTCCTCTTGAAGAAGCAATATTATCATTAAAATTAGATGATAAAACTGTTACATTAGAATCTCTTGAATTAATAGCTCCTCCATCAGTAGCACTATTCTTATTAAAATTACAATTCTGAATCACTACAGAAGAAGAGGCAATTCGTAAAGCTCCTCCAGTAAGAGCAGAATTACTAGTAAAATTAGAATTAATCACTTGACTACCAATACTAGTGGCAAAATTAAGAGCCCCTCCTGCATTTAATGCAGTATTACTCTCAAATAAACAATCCTTTACTGTTACATAAGAAGCATGAGAATCAATAGCTCCCCCTTCAATAAAATTATCAGTAGAAGGATAGATACCTTTACTTCCAATAAATTGGCAATTAGAAATCACAGAATTACTAGCAGTTGCAGATAAAAATATTGTGCCTCCGCTTTCTCCCTTATTATTTCTAAAATTACAACTATCTACAGTAATTCTACCACTTGAGAATATAGCTCCTCCACTATTAGTAGAAGAATTTCCATTTAAAAAATTAATATATTTAAAAGTTACAGTAGAAGTATTAGTAACTGTAAACATACGGCAAAGGTTTCTACCATCAAGAGTAGCTCGACTAGTAGACGAAGGACCTTGAATAACAAGATTTCTCTTATCATTTATCCTAATTCGACTATCAGAATCCCTAGCTGAATAAGTTTGACTATTTAATTTAATTACATCTCCATTATTAGCAGAGCTTACAGCACTTTGAATATTAGAAAAACTATTTCCAGTAACTGTTATTTCAGCAGCAGAAACTGAAACAATAGTTATAATAGGTAAACCTAAAATCAAAATAAATAAAATTGACCATTTAAAATTCACAAAAATCACACCATAAATCATATTACTCCATTAATTTAGTTATTTAAGTAAAAAGAAGTCAAAAATTTAATATTCAAAAGTTTATCAAAGAAATATCCAAAAAAATATATATCAAAGAGTATATCCAAAAATAATATTTTTATTAAAAATTTATAAGCTTGAATAAAGTTTATAAGCTTGAATAAAGTTTATAAGCTTGAATAAAGATTTATAATCTTGAATAAAATTGATAAATTTGAATATAAAATTGATAAGCTTGAATAAATCTTAAAAATCATTTCCAAGATCATTCAAGCAATCAATGAACATTAATCAATTTACTTAAATTATTAGTTCTACAATATTTTACATGAAAAACTAGCTAAAAAATTAAACAATATCTTAAAAAAACAAAAATTTATAGACAACTACAAATTAATGAGAATCTAAGAAATTCATGTTTAACTTTCTTGCTTAGTTTTTCACAGAATTTTGATTTTTTATTTTCAAATTTTCATTGAAAATATTCATACATAATAACATTCCTCCTTTTTTTAAGAGATTAATATTATAATTTTAATGATTTATATTACTAGAAAAATATTAGATATAATAAGGATTCAAAGATGAAAACAGGTATTCAAAGATGAAAACTAATTTAAATATCTTATATTTGATAATAAGAATAAAATACAAGCATTATCCTAAAACTATGAGAGATAATAAAAAAATACTCCTATTTTCAAATTATTTTTTCTTAAATTATTAAATTGCAACATTAAACCTCTTTTTTAATAAAATCATAGTATTAAAAAAATATACTATGAATCATTTGTCATGGCAAACCATGATTTCATGACAATTAATAATTAATTAAATGAATATATAAGCTTTTTTGTATTTTTTAAAGAAAAAAACACGATTAAATGAAATAACACACTTAAATAAAAGTTTTTGAATTAATGAAAAATAGCTTTTTATCTGAAAAAACTTTTATAAACAAAAAATAGATTATAATAAAAAAATAATTTAAGATAAAAAATATCCTAATTGAAAAATATTAATTTTATTAAAAAATAATATTTATCAAGAAAATAATTTCTATTTAAAAAATAATTTATTAAAGAATAATTTCTATTAAAAAATAATAGCATAAATCATTAAAAATATTATAATGAGAATTCAAAAAATTATAATAATTAAAATGAGCTAAATAATTTATAATAATTAATCATCATAAATTTAATATACTTATAAAAATAATATACTAATGAAATATAAAATAAGTAAATTAATATCAATTTGATAAAAACCATAATCAATAAAATAATCAAAGAAAAATAATAGTGATAATATGATATGGGATGAAAAGATAGAGTGCATGGATTTAGAAGAAAAAAAAGAATTACAATTAAAAAGACTACAGAAAATTGTAAAAAAAGCTTATGAAAATGTACCATTTTATAAAGATAAATTTGATGAAGTAGGAATTAAAGCAGAAGATATAGAAACTCTTGAAGATATAGCTAAATTGCCTTTTACAACGAAAACTAATCTTAGAGACGCTTACCCATTTGGAATGTTTGCAGTTCCAGAAGATGAAATAATTGAAATACATACTTCATCTGGAACAACAGGAAAACCAACTGTATCAGGATATACAGAAAAAGATCTTGAAATTTGGTCAGAAGTTTGTGCAAGAGCTATAACCATGTCTCTTGGAACTAAAGGAGACAGAATTCAAAATTGTTATGGTTATGGTCTTTTTACAGGAGGGCTTGGAATACATTATGGAAGTCACAAAGTAGGAGCTAATATTGTCCCAATCTCTGCAGGAAACACAAAACGACAGATAGAAATAATGGAAGACTTTCAAACCACTATACTGACATGTACACCATCATATGCGCTTTATTTAGCTGAAGTATTAGAAAAAAAAGGATTGAAACCAGAGGAAATTAGCTTAAAATCAGGAATATTTGGAGCTGAAATGTGGACTGAAGAAATGAGAGATGAATTGGAAAAACGTCTTGGAATTACAGCTTTAAACATTTATGGACTTACAGAAGTTATGGGACCTGGTGTAGCTAATGAATGCCCTGAAAAAGCAGGACTCCATATTTCTGATGATCATTTTTATCCAGAAATTATTGATTTAAAAACAAAAGAACCAGTTCCTGATGGAGAAAAAGGAGAATTAGTAATAACAACATTAACCCGAGATGGAATGCCTATTATTAGATTCCGTACTAAAGACATAACATCCATTACTCATGAAAAATGTAAATGTGGAAGAACATTAACAAGAATGAGTAGAATCACAGGTAGAAGCGATGATATGCTTAAAATAAGAGGAGTTATTGTATTCCCTTCACAGATTGAAAGAGCTCTTTTAAAAATAAATGGATTAACTCCAAACTATCAAATTGTAGTAACAAGACCTGGTCATCTTGATGAACTTGAAGTTAAAGTTGAAACATCCAAAGAACTATTTTCTGATGAAATGAGAAAAATGGAAGCTATCGAACAAAATATAGCCAATGCTATCCACAATGAAATTGGTTTACGAGTTAATGTGACTCTTGTAGAACCAGAAACACTTCCAAGAAGTGAAGGAAAAGCAGTTCGAGTAATTGATAAAAGAAAATTTGATTAAAAAAAAGTAAAATTAATAAAGAAATTAACACTAACAAGGTGAATCAAATGAAAAATAAACAAATATCTGTATTTATTGAAAATAAAGAAGGAAAGTTAAAAAATGCCATTGAGGCATTGTCCAAAGAAAATATAAACATTAGGGCTCTTTCAATTGCAGATACAGCTAAATTTGGAATACTTAGATTAATCGTTTCTGATAATAAAAAAGCAAAAGAAGTTTTAGAAGAAAACAACTTTATTGTAAAAGAAAGTGAAGTAATAATAGTTGAAGTTCCTGATGAACCAAATGGCTTAAACACAATACTAACTTATCTTGATGATGAAGATATAAATTTAGAATATTTGTATGCATTTGTCAGTAGCAAAAGTGATGAAGCGATTGTAGTAATGAGATTGGAAAATATAGAAGAAGGAATAAAAGTTTTAAAATCCAAGAATGCTAATATATTAACAGAAGAAGATATAAAAAATATTTAAAATAGAATAAAAATATAATAATAACGATGATTATTATCATGAAAATAATTTCTTGAAATAATCACAATAATGTATTGTTTTTTAAATATTATCTACTTCTTTTATTCTATAAATATTATTATACTTCTTTTATTTTATGATTTAATTGATAATAATCAATGTATATATATATATATATATATATTAATGATTACTCTAAAATATGTTTATAACTAATTCAATCCTGAATATCTTCAATATACATCAAAGGATAATTCAATTCCTCAATAAACTCCATTCTAACAATAGCTAATACATCATCGATTTTTGAATAAATTTTAACATTTAACATGTCCCCTGTTAAAGAAACATACTCAAATTCTGTCATAGCTTGATTTAACTTATCTAAATCAATAGCTACTTCAACTTTTTCTATAGCTGGTTGAAGAGATAATGATTCTTTAATAGCTAATTCTAAGCTATTAACAGATTGATTGTTAACTGGAGTTCCAATAAATTGATGGAATAATGCACCCATACTAATAGCTCCTTCAAATATAGCTCTTTCTCTTGAACTAATATTTGAAAAAAATTTCTTATTCACATCAATG
>WRCI01000033.1 GCA_009784145.1 Methanobrevibacter sp. | reverse complement strand
TCCAACAAATTCAAATAAAATTCATAAAATTCCAATAATTTCATGAATTTACAACAAATTCCAACAAATTCAAATAAAATTCATAAAATTCCAATAATTTCATGAATTTACAACAAATTCCAATAAAATTCAAAATTTACAACTAATTCCAAAAATTTACAATAAAACAATGATTCCATTAACATGATCAGAAAATTTACAATTTTCAAAAAAAAGTAATTTTTTATGAGAATTGTGTGTAGTATAATTAAATTTTTAAAAAATTTTAATAAAATTTATCCATAATTATTATTCTTAAACGCAATTAATGATGAATTTATTTTAATTTTGAATAATATTTATTATACTATGCCAAATTTGTAAAAAACAAAAAGAAGCTTATTATTAATATTGTTTGTGAAAAACAATAGCTTCGTTTTTAATATAGTTTTTTTACTTTTCTCTTTTTTTTAATTTTTAGAAAATAAACTTTTTAAAGTTTTTTTTCATTTTAAGGAGGTGAAAATATGATATATGAAGAAAAATACAAAAAACCCTTAATTTACTTCTTAATTGTGGTAAGTATTTTAGTAATAGTTTGTAGTTTATCAACAGTTAGCGCAGCTAATAAAACTATCACTACTGGAGATGAAGGAGGTATTCGTAATGCTATAAACAATAATAGTGTAAATTCTGGTGATACCGTCTTTTTACAACCAGGAATCTATGATAAAACAGGCAATGACACTAACTTTACAATAAATAAAAATATTACATTACAAGGAAATGGCTCCACAGGTAGTGTGATTATTGATGCAAAAGGAATGTCAAGAATATTTACAATGGGAGGCGGCATAAATGTCATATTTAACAACATTAAATTCATTAATGGAAAAGCTACTGGTAATGGTGGAGCAATCTTGAATAATGCTGGTAGTACTATGATGACATTTATAAGTTGCTCATTTGTAAATAATACAATAACTCCTACAAATTCGGCAGATGGAAAAGGTGGTGCAATCTACAATAGTGGTAACTATGTTACTGTAGCTAATTCTAGTTTCATAAATAATAAAGCAGAGAATACTAATTGGTATAATGGTTATGGTGGTGCAATTTCTAATACTGGTAATCATTTTACAATAAATAATAATTCTAGTTTCATAAATAACTCTGCATATGATGGTGGTACAATATACAATGATTATGGTAATAATTTTACTGTAGCTAATTCCATCTTCAAAGATAATAATGCAATTATTTATGGTGGTGCTATCCATAATACTGGAGGTATTAATTTTATTGTAGCTAACTCTACTTTCACTAATAACATTGCAACTGGTATTCCTGGCACTAGTAGTCTTACTGGCGGACATGGTGGTGCAATTTCTAATAGTGGTCCTAACTTTTTTGTAGCTAACTCTACTTTCACAGGTAATCAAGTAGTTCCAACTGGTTCTACTAATAATACTGGTGGATATGGTGGTGCAATCATGAATACTGCTAATAATTTCACTACAAAGAATTCTACTTTTATAAATAATACTGGAAATTTTGGTGCTGGAATATACAATCAAGGTACTTCTACTAGTGGTATTAATTGTACTGTAACTAACTCCACTTTCATGAATAACACTGCAAATAGCGGTGCTGCAATTCAAAATTCTGGTTATAACTTTATTGTAAACAACACTAATTTCATTAACAACAATGCACACAATACTAGCACTAATTATGGTGGTGCAATTTCTAATAGTGGCAATTACTTTACTGTAGCTAATTCTACTTTCAAAGATAATATTGGAAATAATGGTGGTGCAATCAGAAACACTGGTGCTAATTTTACTGTAATTGACTCCAATTTTACTAATAATAGTGGAAATAATGGTGGTGCAATTTATAATCAAGGTGGTGCCAACTGTTCTATAGCTAGCTCAACTTTCACTGATAATATTGGAAATAATGGTGGTGCAATTTATAATACTGGTACTAACTCTACTGTAAGTAAATCTACTTTTACAGGCAATATTGCAAAAAATAATGGTGGAAGTATTTTCAATCAAGGTAATATGTCTGTTTCTAGTAATACTATGACTAATAACAAAGCTACTTTAGGTAATATGATTTATAATACTGGTAATATGGGTATTTTAAACTTAACTTACTTAAACAATAATACTATAAAAGTTGTAAATGGTCAAAACATTACTTTGTTTGCTACTTTAACAGATGATATGGGTAACACTGTTACAGGACAAAATATAAGTTTCATAGTTAATGGAATTAATATTGGGTTCTCAACTTCTGTTGAAGGAAATGCTATTATAAACTACAAAGTACCTGATTTTGAAGGTTTATTACCTGTTTCTGGTAATTATACTGGTCATACAAATTATCAAATTACTTTATTAGATGGTCAGTTAAGAATCTTAATAGACACTAACTCAACAATAAATACCCCAGATAATGCTAAAGTTGGTCAAAAAATTAATATAACTGGTATTGCAACTGATAAAACTGGAAACCCAATAGCAAACACTATTCTTAATGTCATTATGAATGGTAAAAACTATACTGTAACTACTGATAATAATGGGGATTGGGTCTTACCTTACACTCTAACTCAATCTGGAAACATTGATGTTTCAGTTCAGTGGAATGGAAATGAAAGTTTCTTTGGGTTTATTAACAGTACAAATTTTAATGTTGAAAAATCAGCCACTAATTCAACTATTGTTGTTTTAGATAATGTTAAAGTTGGAGAAGATATTAATATTACTGGTGTTGCAAAAGATGAATTTGATAATCTTTTAGTTAACACTGTTTTGAATGTTATTGTGGATAATCAGTTTTTTACTGTGACTACTAATAGTGGAGGTCTATGGACTTTAACTTACCCTCTGATTAAAGCTGGAAACTTTGATGTTTCAGTTAGTTGGATTGGTAATGATACATACTATGGTTTTGTTAATGTTACAAATTTCAATGCTGTAAAATTAAATAATGATATAGATAATAATACAGACCCATCTATTGATGATAATGATATAGATAATAATACAAAAAGATCTATTGATGACAATGACATAGATAATAGTACAAAAAGATCTATTGGTTCTAATTATACAGATACCAATAATACAGAACCATCTATTAACACTACAGAGGTAGACGCTACTAAAGATACAGTGCCATCTATTAACACTAAAGCAAATATGAAAAAAACAGGACTTCCAGTTATTCTAGTTATTATTGCTTTATTAAGTTGTATTGGGTTTTTAGGTTACATAAGAATAAAAAACTAAAATTAAACATTTTTCAACTCTTATTTATTTTTTTTATTAAGAGTTTTTTTCTTTTTTCTTTTTTTTTGATTTTTCATTTGATTATATATTATTTTATAAACATATATCTAATTATATAAGAATATACCTAATTATATACAAATATACCTTATTTTAAATAATATATACCTAATTATATAATAATATACCTAACTATATACAAATATACCTTATTTTAGATAATATATACCTAATTATATAATAATATGCCTAACTATATACAAATATGCCTTATTTTAGATAATATATATCTAATTATATAAGAATATACCTAACTATATACAAATATGCCTTATTTTAGATAATATATATCTAATTATATAATAATATACTTCATTTTATAATAATGTAATAATTATTTATAATATTAAAAACTACTATTTAATATAACCATAATCTCTGATTTTAAATGTTGAGTTTGAGTTTAATATATCAAACTTGATTCTAACTATTAAACTTGATTTAAATACAAAATTAATTTTAACTATCAAAATAAAATAACAACACAAAATAGAATTCTAAATTCTGGTGAATTAATGAACGAATATAAAAATTTTGTCCAAAGAATAGGTCTTGTTGGGATAACAAATATATTAATATCCCTTAGTGCTTTAATCTTTATTCCAATAATAACAAAAAATTTTTCAGTAGCTGACTATGGAATATGGGCACAAGTAAATGTCACCATAGCATTATTACCTAATTTAGCTAATTTAGGGCTTCCATACACTATGGTTCGATTTTTATCCTCTGAAAATGATAAAAATAGAATTAAAGATTCATTTTACTCAATGTTATCAGTGGTAATTGGCACAAGTTTAGCTATTTCTTTAATATTGATTATTTTCAAAAATCCAATAGCTAACTCCATATTTGGAGGAAATATTAATGTTCTTTATATTGTAGCTATGATTTCATTCTTTGCTTCTATGAACTTAATGTTAATTAACTTCTTTAGGACATTTCAGCAGATAAAAAGATATTCTCTTTTTTTAGTTTTACAAAGCTATATTGGAGTTGCATTAAGTTCTTATCTTGCATTAACCGGATATAATATTGAAATGGTTGTTTTGGGACTTTTTGTTGGATATTTTGCTGTTTTTATAATGATGGTACTAATAATCAAAGGTCATTTAGGCTTAAGTATTCCTAAGTTTAAAAATTTAAAAGAAGAGTTAGAGTTTGCTATTCCTACAATACCAAGTAATATTTCTTCATGGGTAGTTGATTCAAGTGATAAGTATGTAATTGGGATATTTCTTTCTTCTGCTGCAGTAGGATTTTATTCTCCAGGTTATGCACTTGGAAGTATATTACTTATGTTTTTATCTCCTTTTGCATTATTACTTCCAGCAGTTCTTCCAAAATATTTCGAGGAAGGGAATTTAAAAAAAGTAAACACTTTTCTTAAATATTCAATGAAATACTTTTTAATTATTACAATCCCTGCTGCAGTTGGATTATCTATTCTATCAAAGTCAGTACTTATGATAATCACAACTAGTGAAATAGCTATGAATGGTTATTTAATTACTCCTTTTGTTTGTTTAGGAGCTATTTTCATGGGGATGTATGGAATAACCAATAATATAATTATTTTAGAGAAGAAAACAAAAATACTTGGAAAAATATGGATATTTGTAGGTATACTAAATCTTGTCTTTACTATATTAACTGTGCCATTTATTGGAATTATTGGAGCTGCTCTTGTTACAACTGTCTGTTACTTTATTGCTTTTTTAATAACAGTTTATTATAGTAAAAAGTATTTTGAACTTCCATTTGAATATAAATCCATAGCTAAGATAATTATATCTTCAGTTATTATGGGACTTATTGTAGCTATTATAAATCCTAGTGGAATACTAAATGTATTAATTGTAGTTTTCATTGGAATAGCTATTTATTTTACCATTTTATTTTTAATAAAAGGAATAAAAAAAGAGGAATTCAACTTTTTCAAAAAGATGCTTGTTGAAAGTTAAGTATAAAATTATATAAATCCAAAAGAATAAGTAAAATACAATATAAGCAAAGTAAATACTTCAAGGTCAATATATGTAAATAGTGAGATATTATTAAATATTAATTAAAAATAATTATAAGATTTATATAAAATAATATAAAATATTAATTAAAAACAATCTAAAATTTGTATAAAATATATTAAAATATAAAACATTAATAAAAAAACAAGCCTTAAAATATTATATTTAAACTAATATAAAATATTGATTAAAAATAATACCTATTTCTTATTAAAATTTATTAAAAATAATTATAAAACTAATCAAAAAACAGAAGGTTATTAATTTGATTACTATTCTATCCGGCGGGACTGGGACTCCAAAATTAATTCAAGGAATTAAAAATATTCATGAGCCAGAAGATTTAAATATTATTGTTAATACTGTAGAAAATGATTATTTTTCTGGTGTTTATGTGGCTGCAGATATTGATACTGTGCTTTATACACTCTCTGATATCATAAATGATGAAACTTGGTATGGAATAAAAAATGATACATTTATCACACATGAAAAGTTAGCAGATCTTAATTGTCCAGAACTTCTTAGAATTGGAGATTTAGACAGAGCTTTTAAAATTCAAAAAACTATATTAATGAAAAAGCATACTCTAAGTGAAGCTGTTGATATTCAAAGAAAAAAAATGGGTATAAAATCTAAAGTTTTAGCTATGAGTGATGAACATTCAAAAATAGTAGTTCAAACTAATATTGGAGAACTTGAATTCCATGATTTTCTTATAAAGCATCAAACAAAACCTGATGTAATAAGTGTGGATTACACAAAAATAAATCCTGCTCCAAATATAATTGACATATTAGAAAAATCAGACATGGTAATTATTGGACCATCAAATCCAATTACTTCTATTCTTCCAATTATCACCCTTGATGGAGTTGAAAAAGCATTGCAAAAAACTTATGTTGTGGCAGTATCCCCAATTATTGGAAATGCTCCTGTTAGTGGACCTGCAGGAAAATTCATGGCAGCGATGGGTTATGAAGTTTCTCCACTTGGTGTGGCTTCCATTTATAAGAAGTTTTTAAATAAATTTGTAATAGATGAGCTTGATAAAAAGTTCAAAGAAAACATAGAAAAAATAATAAGTGAAGTAGCTATTACTAACACGAATATGAAGAGTATTGAAGATGAAGAAAATTTAGCAAAAGTTATTTTAGGAAAATAGCTTTAATTTTAGGTATAAACTAAAAATGATAATTTACTTTTGAGTATAATTTAAAAAGGATAATTTAATTTATATACAAATTTAATTTATACAATTAAAAAAATAAATTTTTTAATAATTCAGTCACAAAATATATTAAAAGTTAAAAACTATATCAATGTGAAAATATATTATATATAAATATTAAGAGCTATAATAATATTATATTTAGTTTAATCTTTAGGTGAAAAATAGTATGATACAAATGACCTTAATTCAGATTGACAATTATGGTCCCTGGACAGTAACTCCAAATCCTCGTAATGAATCAGATCTTCAGATATTACAAGCAGAATTATATGCAGATGTTCAAAGGCAAATTGCTATGAAAAAAGGGCTTGTATTTTATACAAGATTCGATAATATGCTTGCTGTAACTAATGGACTTAATGCAGAGGACCATATGAGAATTCAGCGTTCTATAAGAAATAGATACCCTATTACAATTAGTATGGGTGTTGGAACTGCTAAAACACCTTATGAAGCTCAAAAAATAGCTACTGAAGTATTGCAGAAAAAAGGAGGAGCTCAATCTGAAGAAAGACAAGAGATATTAGCTATAGATTCTCTTGTAAAAGAAGAAGATAGCTTTGTTCAAATGGCACATATTGATATTAATGGTATTACTGACTCATTAACCGATATTATTCCAGCATTTGACACAAATTTCCTTGTAAATAAAGCCCAACACTATTTAATGACTAAATTAATTGAAAAGGGAGCACTTCTTTTCTTTATTGGAGGAGATAATTTCATGTCTCCTTGTAATGAATTAAAAATAGAAGAATTGATGAAAATATTAGAAGAAATTGATGATGAAATAAGTATTGCTCTTAAAGCAGGTGTTGGAAGAAGTGATAATGCTGAGGATGCTGCTTATATGGCTGATTTAGGTTTAGAAGAAATAAGAGAAGGAAATAACCAAGAATTAGTTTTTGTTTTAGATAAAATAAATAAATAATTGATTAAAAAATTTAAAAAAATTAATTATTATTCATATTATTAATCAAATAATCATTTCGACAAAATATATTTCAATTGATAAAATATATTCATTAAATTAAAAATATTATTCATTATAAAAAAATATATTCATTAAATTAAAAATATTATTCATTATAAAAAAATATATTCATTACAGTGAAATATATTCATTACAGTGAAATATACTCATTACAGTGAAATATATTACTTAATTCACTTTAAACACAACTATTTTTATGTTTTTATTTATTTTAAAAAATTTTTTTATATTTTAAAGTTATAAAGGAGATTGATTATATTAAAGTCCTTGCACCTATGGCGGGAATAACAGATGGGAGCTTTGCATTGAAACTTATCCCTTATGGGTTTGATACAGTCAGTATTGGAGGATACAATACTGATGATGAAACCATAGCTGCTGGATTAAAAATACTTCAACGAGGGAGAACTGAATTTCATATTAAAAAAGAAAATTTAAAAGAAGAAATTGAAAAAGAAATTAATATAATCAAAAATCAATACCCTCAAGTTAAAGTATCTGTTAACTTAAGAGCTACTAGTCCAGATCCAATTATTGATATTATTAAAATAAAAAATCTAGATATCATTGAACTTAATTGCCATTGTAGACAAGAAGAACTTTTAGCTATTGGCTGTGGTCAAGAAATGCTTAGTAATCCAGAACACTTGAATTTATTTATAAAAGAACTAGCTAAAAAAATAAAAAATAGCCAAAAATTGTCTGTAAAAATTAGAGCAAATGTTCCGAATATTAATACATTGAATATAGCTAAATTAATAGAAGAATCTGGTGCAGATTATCTTCATATAGATGCTATGAAACCTGGAAAAGGTTATGCTGATTTAAAAATAATAGAAAAAATTGCTAGTGAAACAAATATATTTATTATTGGAAATAATTCTATTACAAACATTCAGACTGGGAAAAATATGTTGAATGCTGGAGCTTCTGGAATATCTATAGGAAGAGCAGCTATCAATGGAAAACTAAATTTTGATCTTTTAAAAATATGAACATCTTTCAAAAAAGATTTTTCAATGAAATTATACTTATAAGAAATTATAATTCTAAATTAAATAATGGTATAATTTTACCATATAACATAAATATAATTTTATACCCCATAACAAAATATAATTTTATACCCCATAACAAAATATAATTTTATACCCTATAATAATACTTTTGTAATTATAATCAACATCAATAAATCCTAAAAAAATAATTAAATTTAAAAATATATTAGAATTAAAAATAAAATTATATTAGAAAAATAAAATTATATTAGAAAAATATTTAATATTATAATTATAAACTATTTAATTAATATTAATAAATAAATTAAAATATAATAATAATTATTAACAATGAAATCATATATTAAAATAAATGTATAAAGATAATTTTAAAGTCAAATTTTAAGACTTTAAAGCAAAATACCACTAATTTAACACAATATACTAATTAATTTAGTACTAATTAATCTAATACTAGTTTAATTCATAAAGGTGAAGATATGTCTTTTATAGAGCTTAAAAATATTAATAAAACATTCAATGAAGTAGCTGTACTTAAAAATGTGAATATTAAGATTGAAGAAGGAAATGTTCTAGGGATTCTTGGTAGAAGTGGGTCTGGAAAATCTGTTTTGATTAATATGCTTCGTGGAACCAAGGAATATGAACCAGATAGTGGAGAAATGATATTTAATATAGCTATCTGTAAGGAATGTTTACGTGTTGAACCTCCATCTAAAGTTGGTGAAAAATGTAGTTGTGGAGGCACATTTGAAGCAGAGCATATAGACTTTTGGAATACTGATAGAAAATATTTTGCAGAAATTAGAAAAAGAATATCTATAATGTTACAAAGAAATTTCGCACTTTATGAACGAGAAACTGTTATAGAAAATGTTTTAAGAGCTATGAAAGGTGGAGAGTATGAAGAAAACCTTTACAAAGCTTTAGATCTTTTAGAAATGGTTCAAATGAGCCACAGGATTACTCATATATCCCGAGATTTAAGTGGTGGGGAAAAACAAAGAGTAGTTCTTGCAAGACAAATGGCTAAAGAACCAATGTTATTTTTAGCAGATGAACCAACTGGGACATTAGACCCTCAAACTGCAGAATATCTTCATCAAACATTGATTGATGGAGTTAAAAATGAAGGAGTCACAATGGTGATTACTTCTCACTGGCCAGAAGTTATGAATAAACTTGCAGATCAAGTAATTTGGTTAGAAAAAGGAGAAATTATTGAAAAAGGTTCTGCAGACATAGTTGTACAAAAATTCTTAGATACTGTACCTTTACCGAAAAAAGTAAATGATGTGGAGTATGGTGGTCCTGTAATTAAAACACAAGACCTTAAAAAACACTTTTATTCCATTGAAAGAGGAGTTATCAAAGCTGTTGATGGAATTAATTTAGAAATAAATAAAAGTGAAATATTTGGAATTGTAGGTCTTAGTGGGTCAGGAAAAACCACGTTATCTAGAATGTTAATTGGATTAACAGACCCAAGTGGTGGAGAAGTAGAAACTAAACTTGGTGATGATTGGATAGATATGAAAGAATCAGGTCCTCTTGGTCGAGGTCGTGTAATCCCTTATATAGGACTTCTTCATCAAGAATATTCTTTATATCCTTACAGAACAGTTCTTGGAAACTTAACTGATTCTATAAGTTTAGATCTTCCTGCAGAATTTGCTAAAATGAAAGCTATACATACATTAAATGCTGTTGGCTTTGATAATGAATATGCAACCATTATTTTAAATAAAGATCCAGATGAATTAAGTGGTGGAGAAAGACATAGAGTAGCTATTGCCCAAGTACTTATTCAAGAACCAAATATCATCATATTAGATGAACCAACAGGAACAATGGATCCAATTACTAGAGTTCAAGTGACTGATTCTATATTAAAAGCAAGAGAAGAATTAGAACAAACTTTCCTTATTATTTCTCACGATATGGACTTTGTTATTGATGTGTGTGATAGAACTGCATTGATGAGAGGAGGAAAACTCCTTAAAATAGGAGAACCTAAAGAAATAGTAAAAGAATTAACTCCTGATGAAAAAGAAAAAATGTTAAACTAAATGTGTTTTCAATCTAATAAAATATCAGTAAAAGCAATAGTTTAAATATAATGCCTAATCAATATATTAATTTGATAAATTAAATATAATCAAATAATTTATTAATTTAAATTAAATATAATTAATTTGTTATTGGTTAAATTGAATGTGATTAATTAGTTGTTGAATAAATTAAATGTAATTAACTAGTTATTTACTGAATTAAATATAATTAAACTGTTTACTGACTAAATTAAATATAATTAAACTGTTTACTGACTAAATTAAATATAATTAAACTGTTTATTAATTTACAACATCATTAATTATATTACTATCCAAATTACAATTAAAATAAATTAAAAATTAACTAATAAAGTACATATTATCGGAGAATCATTAATGACATGGGACGATGCACCATCACACGTTTGTAGGGGAGGAGATTGTAGAGCATTGGCATTTTGTTGCCCACCAGTAAAACCTTGTCCAATATTGCATGCTTTAGACGATGCAAATATTAGCCCTCAAGATTACATGGACATAAAAGATAAATTTGCTAGAGAAACTCGTCTTGGTGAAGGAGCTAGGACTTGTTTTGGATCATTAGTTTGGTGTTGTAAAACATCTAAACCCTGCCCACTAAGAGACATTGTTTTAAAATCTATAGATATGAGTATTGATGAATATTTAACTCTTAAAAGAAATTTATCTGAAGCTTTAGTAGGAAATAATATTGATAATGGAAAAGAAAATATTAATGCACTTGCAGATGCATTTTCTATTAGCAAAGAAGAAGCAACTAAAGTTCTTCATGACTGTGACAATGATTTAAGAATGGCTATGAAATTACTTAGAATGAAAGCTTTAGAAAATTCTAATTAATTTTCAAAGCATTATTTATATTATATTTTTTATATTATCTTATACTTTTTATTATTTTTCTATTTTATAATTATATTTATTATTATTTCTTGTTTTATATTATATTTTCTATTATTTTTTTGTATAATTTTATATTTATTATTATTTTTATTATTTAAAACAATAATTTCTTTATTCTAATTTTCAATAATTTATTTAATAAAAACCAATTAAAATTATATTACTAATAATAAAATATATAATATTATTAATTTCAAGAAGATATGCATGAATATTAATATATAATAACAAAAATATAATATCTATATTATATATTTTAAATAATAATTTAACAATTGAAATAATAATTAAACTATAATTGAAATAATAATTCAAAAATAATTAGCTTAGAAGAATAATTAACTTAAAAAAATAATTAACTTAGAAGAATAGTTAGCTTATAAAAATAATTAAAATAAATCAAAAAATAATAAACTTAAAGAATTATTAGCTAATAATGTAAAAATTAAATAAAGAGGCCTTTTTATGGGATGGACTTCACTTTTCTTAAATACTAAAAATAAAAAAATATTCATACTTGGAACAGGAGAAGTTGCCCATCGACGAGCTAATAAATTCCTTGATGGGGGTTCAAAAGTTATATTGTTTGGGAACAATATTTCAGAGGAATTAGCTAAAAAAGGAGCAATACTAGAAAAAGACAAATCAAAAAAAACTTTTAAAAACTTAGTTGATTGGTCAGATATTGTTGTAATAGCTAGTGGAGATAAGGAATTAAATGAATATGTTTCATCTATTAGTGGTGAAAAATTATTAAATCGAGCAGATTATCCTGAAAAAGGAAATCTTATTGTTCCAACAAGTTTTTATATTGAAGATATACAAATTTCTCTTTTTACAAATGGAAAAAGTCCTTTAATGGCAAGAGAACTTAGGAAAAAAATTCAAAAGTCTATAACAAATGAAGATATTCTTCAAATAAAGCTTCAAGATTATGCAAGAAATATATTAAAAGAAAAAATAGAAAACCAAAAAGATAGAAAAGAATATTTATATAAAATTCTTAAAGATAAAAATATTAATATTTTATTAGAAAAAGAAAAGTTAGATGAAGCAAAAGTTTATGTTGGAAAAATAATTAAAAAGAGCTTAGAAAAATAACTAAAAAAAACTTTAGAAAAATAACTAAAAAAAACTTTAGAAAAATAACTAAAAAAAACTTTAGAAAAATAACTAAAAAAAACTTTAGAAAAATAACTAAAAAAAACTTTAGAAAAAT
>WRCI01000032.1 GCA_009784145.1 Methanobrevibacter sp. | reverse complement strand
TTAAAAAAAATATAATAAAAAATATAATAAAAAATATAATAAAAAATATAATAAAAAATTAAAAAGAAATTAAAAAGAAATATTATAATATTTCTTAAAATAATATCCAATAATGCTTCTTTTATCCACCAATTAAAGGTCTTCCAATTGTGAATACCATTAGAATCGTTGCAAATATTCCTACAATAATTATAGGTACACCTGCTTTTATAACTTCAGTAGCATTGATATAACCTAAACCATAAGTTATAGCTACTGTAGGATCTGACATTGGTAAAACACTCGGTAATGAACATGCTAAAGCTATTGGCACAGCAAACATTCCTAATTCGCCTTGTGCTTGAGGTAGGGAAATGATTAAAGGTATTAAAATAGCCGCTATGACTACATTAGACATGAATTGAGTTAATAAAACACCTACCACCATTAAAATAAGTACTATTAATAAAGGTTCTGGATTAGGTCCTAATAAACTTAATAAATGAGTTATTAACCAATTTCCAGCTCCTGTGGAAACTAAAGTTGCCCCCATAGATAAAGCCCCTCCAAAAAATAGAACGAGACCCCAATCAACATTTCTTTGAGCATCTTGCCATTCTAAAATATTAAATACGAAAAATAAAGATGCACCTATTAAAGCAACAGCATAACTAGTTAAACCAGTGAATTCTCCTGTTACCCATAAAGATATTGTAAAAAGAAGTAAAATAAGAGCAACTTTTTCATCTCTTTTAACTTTTCCAACATTAGTAAGTTTTTCTTTAATAGTTTGATGTCCTCCAGGTATTTCCTTGACTTCTGAAGGGAAGATAAATCCTAAATATTTCCATATTGTAAATAGTAAAATTATTGTTATTGGGAATCCAAATAACATCCAATTAGCAAAAGGAATATGTACATATGCACTAGCTATTAAGTTTGGAGCTGTACTAATCTGAGTAGCTAAACCTCCAGATAATGAGGCAAAACATGCACCTAATATTCCTGCTTTGGCAAAGTTACTTTTTCCTTCTTGAGGGCTTCTAATACCTAATAAATCAATAACTTCCTTAATAATAGGTATTACTAATGCAAATGCAACTACATTTTCTATCCACACAGAAAGCAATCCTGTTGCAAAAACACAAACAAATAAACACATATTAGCACTCGTACCAACCCTATCTAACATAAAATATGTTAAACGTTGAACTAAACCACTTTTCCTAATTCCTTCAGCAATTATGAATCCTCCAATCATTAAAAAAATGATAGGATTTGCAAATTCAGTAACTGCATTTCGAAAAGTAGCTATATGCATAATTGGTTGTAAAAAAAGGATTATCAAGGATGTTACAGGTAATGGAAGTGCTTCAGAACCCCACATCACTACTGCAAATACAAGTAATCCAATTGCCATATGTCCTTCAAAAGACAGACCTTCTAAAGGCAATAAAACTGTAAGAATTGTAAGTCCAATTGCCCATAAGAGTCCATTTTTTTTAATTTTCATTTGAGTCATGCCTCTACTTCAATCATACAAAATTTAAAAATTTTACACAATTATATAATCATATATTTTATCTCTATTTAAAATAATAATCTAATTTAATAATAATAATATAGAAAATTAAATTTTATCTATTAAATATATTATTATATATAATTATTAAACTTATAATCAATAATTTTCCAGTATGATAATAAAACCTTCAACTTTATAATAAAACCATCATAAATTTACAATAAAACTTTCACAACTTTACAATAAAACTTTCACAGTTTTTAATTCGTGCTTTCTAATTATAAAATAATATAAATATAACAATTTATATAATAATGTCTAAAATAAATTTTCAATAGTTATATTGTATTAAAATTATTTCAGTGTAAAGTATTCTTTTTTATAGAATATAAATGTTATGATTAAAGACCATATACTCCTCATAAAAAATCAAAAGATATTTTATTAATATATACTAAATATAATAATTATATAATAAATATAATTTAATTCTATAATAAATATAATAATTTTATAATGAATATGATAAATTATAAAATAAGTATAATAATTATATAATGAATTAATAATTGTATAATTATATAATAATATAAAAATTATAAAATAACAGATAAATTACTATACAATATGTCATAAGCTAAATTTACAATCTTATTTCATAATTATATGGTAAATTAGGAGAATATTATGGATTCTAAAAAAATTCAGATGCCTCGAGAAGTTCATATTGGTTCTGATGTTATAGATAAAACTGGAGCTATCTGTAAAGACTTACGATTTGAAGGAAATGTTTTAGTTGTTACTGATTCAAATGTTCTTAAAATCGGAGCAGACAGAGCAATTGAAAGTCTTGAAAGTGAAGATTTTTCAGTAGAACTTTCTAAAATAAATGCTGCTACTTTAGAAACAATAGAAGATGTTAAAAATAATATTAATAATACTTCTCTAATTGTTGGAATAGGTGGAGGTACTGTAATCGATGTTGCTAAAATGGCAGCTACTGACTTAGGTATCTATTTTGTTTCTGCACCTACAGCAGCATCACATGATGGAATTGTGTCTCCATTGGCATCTATTAAAAGTAGTGAAGGGTCTGTTTCTTTAAAAGCACAGGCTCCTATTGGAGTTATAGCTGATACCAATATAATCCGTAATGCTCCATTTCGTCTTCTTGCTGCAGGGTGTGCAGATATTGTTTCTAATTATACAGCTATTAAAGATTGGCAACTTGCAAATCGATTGAAAAATGAAAATTATAGTGAATCAGCAGCAGCCCTTTCTATCATGACTGCTAAGCTGATAATGAAATCTTCAAAGTCAATCAAAGAAGGATTAGAAGAAAGTGCTCGTCTTGTGGTTAAATCTTTATTTAGTAGTGGAATGGCTATTAGTATAGCAGGATCAAGTCGTCCAGCTAGTGGATCTGAACATAAATTTAGTCATGCTTTAGATAAAATAGTTAGCAAACCTGCACTACATGGTGAACAATGTGGTGTTGGAACAATTATGATGATGAATCTCCATGGAGGAGATTGGGAATTTATAAAAAGTGCATTGACAGATATGAAGGCACCAACTAATGCATATGAATTAGGAATAGATTCTGAAGATATTATTGAAGCTCTTACATTAGCCCATACAATTCGTCCTGAAAGATATACTATATTAGGTGAACGAGGACTTTCAAGAGATGCAGCTGAAAAATTAGCTGTGAAAACAGGAGTGATTTAATGATAACTTTAATTGGAGAAGATTTAGCTAAAATTGGATTATCATTTATCTTTGATGGTCCTGCTGAAGCTTGTGAAAAATGTAGATTTAAAGCATCTTGTATTGATTCTTTAGAAAAAGGAAGAAAGTATACTATTACTAATGTTAAAGATATTAGTCAAAAATGTGAAGTTCATGACACAGGGCTTGTTAAAGCTGTTGAAATAGAAAAAAGTGATATAGAATCATTTATTGACTCTAAAAAAGCATTCGTAGGATCAAATATTACTCATAAAACTCCTGATTGTGATATAACTTGCGTTTTTCGTCAAGATTGCTTCCCCAATGGATTGATTGAAGGAGACAAATGTGTTATAATTGAAAACTTAGGAAAGCATGATGGTAATTGTGCTAAAGGATTCAATCTTACTAAAGTTCGTTTAAGAATACATGAATAATTTAATCTCATAATTATAGCATTTAATCTCATAATTATAGCATTTAATCTCATAATTATAGCATTTATAATTTTTTTGGTGTTAAAGTATGAATCTCAAAAAGATAGCGGGTTTTGCTGCTGCAGAAGAAATAAAAGACAATCAAATAATAGGTTTAGGTACTGGCTCTACAACACATTATTTTATTGAAAAAGTAGGTATGAAAATAAAAGAAGAAAACATTGAAGTAATGGGCATTCCTACATCATATCAATCTTTTCTTTTAGCTAAACAATGGAAAATTCCAGTAACTACTCTCGATGAACATGATATTGATATTGCTGTTGATGGTGCAGATGAAATTGACCCTGATTTTAACCTAATTAAAGGAGGAGGAGCAGCTCATACATTGGAAAAAATAGTTGATTATTCTGCTAATGAACTCATTATAATCGCTGATGATTCAAAATTAGTTGATAAACTTGGAAAATTTCCAGTCCCATTAGAAATAATATCTGAATCTGTTAAACCAGTATTTTCAGCTATTCATGACATGGGCGGAAAACCAAAAATAAGAATAGCTAAATATAAAGATGGTCCAGTAATTTCTGATAAGGGTAATTTTATAATTGATGCAAAATTTGAGAAAATTGATAATCCTATCCAACTAGAAAAAGACCTTAACTCTATTCCAGGAGTTATAGAAAATGGAATATTTTCTCAAATGGTAGATAAAGTTATTCTAGGAACAAATGATGGAGTTAAAGTTTTAAAATAGCTTAAAATTTCATTATTTTATCTATATTTAAACAATATTTTTATCCAAAACCAAATAATTATTTTATCATTATTTAAACAATATCTTTATCCTTATCCAAATAATTATTTTATCTATATTTAAACAATATTTTTATCCTTATCCAAATAATTATTTTATCTATATTCATGTTTAAAATCAGGATCATAGAGTTTAGATGCTTTAAAATCCCCAGGATTAAGAATATCTCCAACTATTATCATAGCTGTTTTATTAATATTAGCTTTTTTAACCTTATCTGAAATATCAGACAATGTTCCTTTGATGATTAATTGATCTTCCCAAGTAGCTTTTCTAACCACTGCAACTGGAGTTTCATTATTATATCCTTCTTTTCCATTATACCCCTCTTTAAGTTCTTCTACTACTTTATCAATCATTCCTACACCAAGAAATATACACATTGTAGCTTGATGTGTAGCTAAGCTAGCTAAACTTTCTTCTCTTGGTTTTGGTGTTCTTCCTTCTGGTCTTGTTATAATAACAGTTTGGGAAATTTCTGGAAGTGTGAGTTCAGCTTCAAGAGCAGCAGCTGTTCCAAAAACAGAGCTTACACCAGGAATTATTTCAAATTCAATATCTCTTTCTTTTAATTCCCTAATTTGTTCTCCAATAGCTCCATAAATTGAAGGGTCACCAGTGTGTACTCTAGCTATTTCCTTGTTATTAGCTATTCCCTTTTCTATTATATTTATTATCTCATTTAAATCAAGTGATGCGCTATTATATACTTTAGCATCTTTTTTTCTATGATTTAATACTTCTGGATTAACAAGTGATCCTGCATATATTATAATATCTGCATTTTTAATAGCTTGATATCCACTTATAGTTAATAGTTTAGGATCTCCTGGTCCTGCTCCAATAAAAGTTACTTTTCCTTTCATTATATCACGAGATTAATAATTATTTTTAAATAAATCTTTTATAATAACAATATATTTTATAAATATAAATTTTACAATAATATAGATTATAAATATAAATTTTACAAATAATATAAATTTTATAAATATACAATTTGTAACTATGAATTTTACAAATATGAACTTTAGAAATATGAACTTTATAATTATTTTATTAATTTAGTTTATTATTTTTATTAACTAATATTATTCTTCTTTACTAACAGGAATTCTTTCTTCGTAAACTTCAATTACTCCATAAGGACACTCAGGAATACAAAATTCACATACTCCACAAGTAGCTGGATCAATAATAGCTTTGCCGTCTTTTCCATAATGAATTGTATTAACACCCATTGCCACATTAGGACATATATTTAAACAAATATTATCACAGAATTCCAAACCTTCACAGGTTTCAGGGTCAACCATTGCTACTCTACAAGTAAACCCAATAGCTCTTTTTACTGCTTCTTTTATTTTGTAACTAGCAAGGTGAAGAATAGTATCTCCACTTTGTTTATCTGTTGCCATTGAAGCTTGACAAGGAAAATTATGATGTTTTTTATTTGCTTCAAATTCTGCTTCTTTTGCAGGAATTCCAATAATATTTTCTGCTACAAACCAAGTAGCTCCACAAGGAGCTCCTCTTACAACATTTACAGAAATAATATTACTATTTACATCAATTTCATCAGAACCACTATTAGTTTCTATTATAAGCTTAGGTTTTCCAAATTTTTCAGTGAATTTATCAATGAATTCATCACCAACTGAAGTAAGAGAACAAAATGGTTTTGGAAATACTATTGTTATATCATCATCTAACTCTGATTTGATTTCATTTTGAAGACCAAATGGTATTTGTTGAGGATGATAAATAGCAGCAATAGCTGATTTAGCTCCAGATTTTTTAACAACTGGTGGAATTACCATATTTATATCCCCATGCATTCCAACAGCTATTATCAAATCAGCTTCAGGAATATTGCTTGGGACATACTCAGTTACATCTTCGATAAAGTCAGATAATTCATCTTTTGATGGGAATTCATGTATCCCTATAATATTAGGTGCAAATCCATGAATAGCTAATCCATTGACTATTCTTGAACCATATTCCCCAGAACTAAGTATAAAAATCCTCATATTCCTTTTCCATATAATTATTGATAATATAGATGATAATTTAGAGTTAATTAATAATACATTTTTGAGTTATAATACATTTTTGAGTTATAATATATTTTTGAATTATAATTTACTTGATATTTATGGTTTTATAAGTAATTAATGATTTAATTAATGATTTATAAGTAATTTATGATTTATAAATAAATTTATAATTTATATGTGTTTTATAGATGAATTATAATTTATATTGATATATAATTTCATATTTATATAGTTTAATTATATTAATTTTAATATATTATTATATTTAATATAATAAGATAAAGATGATAATATAATAAAATAAAAAGGATAATATAATAAAACAAAGATTAAGTTCTAAATATTTTTTAAATTTATCTTATAATAATCACTTTTTTCTTTTTCAATTTTTTTAATAAGTTTCATTTCTTCCATCATAATTAGTAATTTTTCTATATTTTTAGAAAAATTTTCTTGTTTATGAGGATTGTTGATTTTAAAGTTTTTTAATTGAATAAAATCAGGACTATCAGATAAATAAGCTATTATACTTTCAAAATTCATAGTTTCATTAATTTCAAAAATTTTATATATTTCAAAAATCAAAATAACTTTTTCTAAATCAGTATCTTTCATTTGTACTGAATCTAAAGTTCCTTTTATTCTTTTAACAAATCTTTTTAGTTCTTCATTTTCTTTTTCTGGAATGAGAACTAAAACTCTCATTTCTTCACTTAAAAAATACATACCTCTATTAAATTTGAAACTTTCCATTTCTATTATTAACCCACCAAGGTCATCTATAAATTCTTCAAATTCATCGAATTTATAAACTCCTCCAGTAAATAGTATTAATTCATACATAGTGACCATCTAAGTTTTTATTTACTTACAATTAAATCATTGTTATATTTGTTTATAACAATATATTATTTTTACTATTTTACTATTCTTTAATAAATTATTATTATTTTATATTCCTTTAAAAAATTATTCTTATTATTTTATATCTTTAATAAATTATTCTTATTATTTTATATTCTTTAATAAACTATTATTACTTTATATTCCTTTAAAAAATTATTTTTACTATTTTATATTCTCTAATAAACTATTCCTATTGTTTTATATTCCTTTAGAAAATTTTTATTATCTTATAAAAAAATACTATTTAAATATTTATTTTAATTTTACATTAAAAAACACTCTTAAATTATTTTTTATTATAATAAAAATATTTTTCATTGAACTTAATTTAGCATTATTACTTAATATTCTATATTCGCTTTGAAAGTTTAGTTTAAATGAATTTAACACTACCAAAAGAGTAAAGTTTTTAAATAGCTAAAAATAAAAAATTTAATATGGATTCAAAAGGAACATACATGGTTGATTTTATCTTTACTATATTTTTAATATTGATTATACTTATTATCTCATTAAATTTAATAGAAAGTAATCTTTCAGATGAAAAAAGAATTGAACTTAATCTCAATGCTAGATCCCTTGTAGATAGTGTTGGAAATGCTATAAACTCAGTGAATGCCAATAATGTTGGGAATATAAAAGAAATTATTCTTCCAAATAATATTTCATCAAGCTCATATTTTATTACAGTTAAACAAAATGAAGTTATAATATCCCTTCCTTCAAGAAAAGGAGAATCATCAATTCATCAAATACGATTAGCTAATATACATGGAGATATCGTGAATGAAATTAGATTATATCCTGGAGCATCATATAAAGTTAAAAAATCTTTAAATGATGATAATCTAACTGTAATTCAAATTTACAATATTTAAATAAATAACTAATTATTATTGTAGTTTATATGAATAATAGAATCATTGATATGAGAATAAATTGTTTAATGAGAATATAATGCTTAAATGAAAATAAAATGCTTAAATGATAATAAAATGTTTAAATAAAAATGAAATACTTAAATTAGAATAAAATCTTCAAAGGAGAATGAAATATTTATGAACAATTTTACTAAAGAATCAACTGGACAATCCACAATCGAATTTCTATTTTTGATTAGTTTTAGTTTAGTGCTAATTTTGTCTTTAGCTAATTTTTTAAGTTATGATAATGATTTCAATTTAGCTATGGCTGCTGCAAGAGGTGGTGCGAGTTTCGGGGTAGCTGAAAATAAATTAGCTATATTCGAAGAAAGCGCATATCTTAAATACACAGAAG
Organism: Methanobrevibacter sp.; assembly: GCA_009784145.1. Classification (GTDB taxonomy): domain Archaea; phylum Methanobacteriota; class Methanobacteria; order Methanobacteriales; family Methanobacteriaceae; genus Methanobinarius. Next base: position 4,159 of record WRCI01000032.1, on the reverse strand, counting down.
AAAATATTCTTTTAACACATCCTAACTCCATTAAAATAGTAAAAATAGATACTTTGAATCGAGGATATGATAGTAGATATAATAGAACAAGTATACAGATAAGAGTTTATGCTTCATCACCTACTTTACTTTCAAGAGAGGATAGACTTTCAGCTGGTGAAAGAATAAATTATAATGTAAAAAAAAGCATAACTTTAACATTTGGCACATCTAAATTAACTAATGCATTATATAATCCTTGTTTTTCAAATAAACATGTTTTTACAACAGCTAACGTTAATTGGGTTTGATTTTGTATCAATAGATTAAATTGATATTAAAAACTAAATACATAATATAATAAGTCTTTATATTTTATAAATTGAGCAAGTGTAGCATTTCCAATTATATTTGGCATGATAACAGCTACTATAATCCCAAGTAGTCCAAATACAATCCCTATTCCCCAAATAATTCTTACTGCTTCCTTTTCACTAATTGGTTTTCTAAGAACCAAGCGTATCAATGATTTAAATCCTTGATCTGGAATTATAAGTTTTCCCTCATTATTGACTTGGGTTGGAGTGTGTTGTTGTCTCTCCATAACCCCTGCACTAAAAAATTTTATACATGCATCAATAATATTAGGTAAAAGTATAATAAATGCTATTAATTTCACTCTTCCAATAAATGCTATTGCTGCAATTGCAGCACCTATAATAAGTGTTCCAGTATCTCCTGGAAATACATTTGAAGGATATTTATTATATAATAAAAATGCAATTAATGACCCTAACATTGCCATACTAATAATAGCTACATCATATTTTCCCAAAATTATACAAGATATGGTTAAAGAGGTCATAGCTATTACACCTAGTCCTGATTCAATTCCATTTAAACCAGCTAACATATTTGTAAGGTTTGCTACAATAGAAAGAGCTATTGGTATTGCTATTATATATAATAACCCTACATTTGGAGGAGCAATCCATATCAAAGGCATTCCTGCTAAAAAGAGCAATATAAATTTTTCTTTTGATGATAAGGTTAATAAATCATCAACCATTCCAATAATACCTACTAATAGAATAACAAGAAGAACTATACTTAATTGAAATGTTAATGGAGGATAAAGATATATTCCCGTAAATATTCCAATAATAAATCCAAATAATATACCAATTCCACCCATTTCAGCAACTATTGGTTTAGAAATTTTATGAATATCTTTTCCAATAATATTTGCTTTTTCAAGTCTCTTAATAAGACGAGGCATAGTAATCCTAGTTATTAAAAATGCTAATATTCCACAAAATGTTGAAATTAAGAAAATTGTTAAATCAGTACTTATTGCAAATACATCAACCACTTTTTCACCTTTTATTAACCATTATATATCTTATTCTATTATTAATCAGTGATATTATTATTCTTCTATTAATCCACACAATTATTATTCTACTATTAATCAAAACACTTATTGTTCCACTATTATTTATTTGCAATTCATATTAAAGTTATCCATTCTTAAGTATATAATAAACAGTTCTAAGAGGAATATTTTCTTTTTTTGATATTTCTTTAGGAGATATTCCAGATATTTGAAGTTTTTTAATCTTTTCTCTAAGTTCCATATTATATTTTTTCTTTTTTCCTCTTTTTAAATGAATTTTATTATGAGTCTTTTTATTATAACTATCTTTCAAATAATAAATTGTTTTAATAGGAATATTTAAGTCATTTGATATTTTTAAAGGAGTTTTACCCTCTTTAATCATATTATAAACAGTTTTCTTTTCATAATCAGTGTATTTAATTTTAGTATTCCAATTGTGGTTTATTTCAACTGTTATTCCTAATTCTTCTAAAGCTTCTAAATATTTATCAGAAATTCGATTATATAAACTAGGAGGACAAGTAATTTTTTTTAAATTAGGGTATTTCTCTATTAATTCAACAATCATCTTTGAACTTAATTGAGAACTTATATGAACTATTTCTTCCTCATTTGTTTGATTTTTATTAGAATCCATTTTTTATCAATCTTTATTAGAATCTACTTTTTATCAATCTTTATTAAAATCCATTTTATTAATATTCTCTTTTAAATATTATTTTAATAAATATTATTTTAATAGATATCTATTTTTTCTTAATCATTTCTAAGAATTTTTTAGATTTATCACTTTTTGGTTTTTTAAAGGTTTCGATATTTTTAATTTCTTCTATAACATTTTTTTCTTTAACATTAAATGCTCTTGCAGAAAATGAAATTGGTATATTGCAATTTGAAGAGATTATAGCTGCACCTAAAGCAACATAATCTATCTTAATATTAGAACCTTTAATTTTCTTTTCTAAATTAAACTTTTTGTTTAATAATAAATCCATATTCTGTAATTCAATGATTTTTTCATTTTCATTATTTTTTAAAATATTAACAACAATCCTATTCATATTTTCAAATATTCTTCGTTGTTGTCTATCAATTTCATTTCTTAAATATGGGAAAGGTCCACCATACCTTTTTCTTCTATCTTGGGATGTTGTTAAGTAATATTTAAAAATATCCCATAAAATAAGTGTTGAAGCAAGTTCTGAAAAAATGTTTTTTTCTATATTTTTTCTTTTATTTATATCTTGAAGTAGTTGAGGATCAAGATTCTCTCTTTTACTCATTAATCCAACTGTTTTAAGACGATTTTCAATTTCAAATTCTCTCCATTCTTCTAATGAATCATCTTCTGTAATGAATTTTGGTTTTTGTAACTTAACATCCCTGACTATTTCATCATATTTAGCTAATTTATATATGTTAGATATTCTTTCTTTAAAAACTGCTTCTTTAATATTTTGAACAATATTTTCAGCATATTTTGCATAACCAATAGCTAATGCGGTTCTAGCATGCTTATCATTAATTATAGTAGGTTTAGTTCTATGAAATTGTAAAAATTCTATTCTAACATCTTTACCATATTGGCGCCTTATCTCTTCTTCATAGTTATTAACATATTCAGAATCTAAAGTAACTCTTTTGTGAATCCATCTATCATTATCTTTAAATTTTATAACAACTGAAACAGTTTTGACAACACCTTTTCTTTCTTGTTTTAAAAGATTTAAAACTTTTTTAAATGATTCTCTTCCCCAACTTGTCATTTCAGACATTAAAACCATATAATTTCCAGATAAAGGTAAGTATGGAATAATTTCTAATCTATATATTCCAGTTTCATTAATTTCAAAGTTAAAATCTTCACTCCCACAAGAACATTCTTCAGGATTATTATCATTAATATATTCTTCATTGAGTATATTTTCACCAGTAAATTCTTTTCCACAAGCTACATACTCCCCAACAGATTCTTTTCCATTAACTAAATAATCATCAGTAGATTCTTTTCCAGTATCCTCTTTTTGGATATTTTCATTTTTTTCAACTAAATCAATAAATGTTGAAGGTTTATATGATTTAGAACAAGAATCACATTTAAAAATCCCATATTCTTCTAAGTGACCAATTGCAATTTTATGAGCATCAATAGCTGATTTCACACGGTCAAGAATATTTTTTTTAGCTGTTGCTTTCATTCTAAAAATTTGACCATGCCTATTTACTTCATTTAGTTCCTCAAAGGCAACATCTCCAGATACACTAGACCCAAATTTATTAATTGAACGATATGGGGCTGTGTATCCCTTTAAATCCATGTCTTCTTTTAAATTTTGAAGTTTGTTTAATCTAGTAGTGAATTTATAGTAAACTGATTTAAATACATCTCTTTTAGATATATTTTCTAAATCTATTTTTTCAGATTGTATTTGATTTAGGTATTTCTCAGTAGTACTTATAAGAATCGATTCATCCATTACATCACCGTGAGGACTTTTATTCACAACAACAAAGAGTAACGCCAATTTCTAAAAATTGATGTGAATAGGTGTGTTAGTTTTATTCTATATAATCTTACAATAATTCTATATAATCTCTTATAAAACTTATTATATATCCTATAAAATATTTATAAAAATTATATAAATATATAAAATATTGTATGAGTTATTATTTATTTTTTAAATAATTCTATTAGCATGATTATTAAATAAATTATTATTATTATCTTATTTTTTCCCCAATTTCACATTCATCTGGAGTTAATAAAGCTGAACTATC
>WRCI01000031.1 GCA_009784145.1 Methanobrevibacter sp. | reverse complement strand
CTTCAACAGGCTCTTCAACAGGCTCTTCAACAGGCTCTTCAACAGGCTCTTCACTAAGTAAATCTTTAAATTCAGAAATAAATTCATTGAATGATTTAGGATTTTCACTATAGGAATTCAATATTTCTATAATTTTATTAAGTATTTCTTCAATATCTTCAGAATATCCTTTATGTTTATGCTTATTAAGATGAAATTCCTTAACTAATTCGTTTATAAAAGTCTTTGGGACATTTTTCTCCCCTTCTTTATAATCTTGTGTATTATACTTTGCCAAAAAATCATTACACTTTTTTATAATATGATTTACAACACTATCAGGATTATCCCATGTCTCAAATTCATTTTTTCCTGTCATGTCTTCTTCCTCTTCTTTTAAATTTTTTGATATTTTCTAATTTATAAAAATGTTTCAAAATAAAATTACAATAATTATTCCAAAATACCCATTTCTCTAATAACAGTTTCAATTTTCTGAGGATTTGAACCTTCAGAAATTTTACACATTAATGCTAAGTTCTTTACCAATCCACAATTAGGACCTTCTGGAGTCTCATTAGGACAAATTTTACCAAATTGTGTTGGATGCAAATCCCTAGCTTCAAAATGAGGTTGACTTCTACTTAATGGAGAAACAACACGACGTAAATGTGAAAGTGTCCCCATGTAACTAGTTCTATCAAGTAGCTGACTTACACCAGCTCTTCCACCAACCCAATTGCCAGTAGCTATTGCATGTTTTATATTTTCAGTTAAAACATCAGCACGAACAGCTTGTCTAATTGAAGGTTCTTTTCGACGAGATATACTTCTTTCAAGTTGATAAACCATATCTCTTGTTAAACTTGTAAATGCAACTCTAAATAAATCTTCCATTAAATCTCCAGAAACACGAAGCCTTTTATTTGTATAATGATCTTTATCATGAGGTTCTCTCTTTTCAAAAATAACTTGAAGTAACATTTCACACATTTCAGCTAAATAAATAGCTTTATTTTCACGTTTTGAATCCTCAATTCCCATATGAGGAAGTAAATACCTATCAATTACATCTTCAGCACGTTTAATACGATATTCTTCAGTCATTCCTGTAGCTACACGATTACCTATGTATTTAATAGCTGCACGTTGTAAATATTCTTCTTTTTCAGTTTTAGAAAGTCCTTCCATTTCTTTTGAATCTAATTTAAGTGATGGTTCTGAAACTTGTATGTCATCAGCAATAACCATTCTAAAATCAAAATTATCAGAAATAGCACTGATAATCTCTTCATCAGTAGATAATCCCAAAGCTCTAAGTAATATAACTAAAGGAATTTCTCTAGGAACATAAGGGAAAGATATTCTTAAAAACACTCCACTTTTACGAGGTTTTCTATATTCAAGAGAAATTCTAGCTCTGAAACCACTTTTAATTGAAGTGACTATAGCTTTAGCTCTTCTATCTGCAACTTCACCTAATCTTTCAAGAATGATTTTATTAGGAGCTATTTCTTCCATTGTTACAACAGCTCTTTCAGAACCATTAACAATAAAATAACCTCCTGGATCTTGTGGATCTTCACCTTTAGCTATTAATTCATCTTTATCTAATCCACTTAAATGACAAATATCTGATTTAAGCATAAGAGGTAATTCCCCAATATCAATCTTTTCAAAAGTAGCTTCTTCTTCACCATGATCTAAAGCTAACTCTAAAGACATATGTGCTGAATAAGTTAAGTTTCTTAACCTAGCTTCAGTTGGATAAATCCAACTTTTAGAACCATCAGCTTCTTTAGTAAACGGTTCTTGAATCTCAACTTTACCAGTTCTAAGAGAATATTCTCCTTGTTCTAATGTAATTGGTTCTGTTATATCAATTATATTCTGTATACGATTATTTACAAAATCGTTGTATGATTTAATATGATGGTCAACTAACTCATACTTATCAAAAAATGTGTCTACTAATTCCCATCTATTGCCATTCATGGACTTCCTCCAAAACAATGCATTTATAATTAGTTAATAATTTTAATAAAATGTATACTATAAACAATTTATAAGTTATTTATTTTTTTAATAATTTAACGAATATGAATTATTTTATATAATAATATCATTTATCAAAATTTTATACAATAATAATCAAAAATAAGATAATATAAATCCAATAACATAAAATTAACTATAACTTTATCATTGAAAGTAAAAAAAATATGATACTTTTAAAAGTTAATAGTATAATTAATTTATAATAATTTACAATCCTATTTTATTAATAATTTTAATATTTTATACAATTTATTAAAAATGTTTAGATAATTAATCTAAAACTATATGAATATCAATTCAATAGTTTAGATACCCAAATACGATATCAAATTCAGTAAAATAAAAATATAGAATTTAATAAATATTGCCAAATGAATAATAATTTTACATAATGTATATTAACCTTAATAATGAATTCAACAATTATAATCATTTAAATAATTTAATTAATTACTATATTATAATAATATAATTATATATTAATTTTTTAAATTTATAATATTATTAATTTATAATATAATAATATTATAATATATAATATAATATTTTTTATATAATAATTTAATTTTCAAATGAATATAATATATAATTTTTAAATAAATTTAATTAATGAATTTTAATTAATTAATGAATTTTAAATTTAAAATAATTAATTAAATAAAATATAGATAATGAGTTTACGATAATTTAAATTTATCCTTCAACTAACCTATAAGTAACAAAAGTTCCTGCAGTAAGACTCCTTCGAGTAATTTCTAAAATGTCTCCCTCTTTTGCATCTATAGCTTTAGCAATAGGATCACTAGTTTTAATTTTAGGGAGTTGCTCTTGATCAAAATCTTGATTTTTGAAAAGTTTTTTAATTTCAGATTCAGATAAAATAACATGATCTGGTACAAGTTCATGTAGTAAAATATCTTTATTCACAATATTCCTCCAGATAGAAAATTTAAGATATAAAAAATTAGAAACGGGCCCGACGGGAATTGAACCCGCGGCCGCTTGGTTAAAAGCCAAGCGCTCTGCCAGACTGAGCTACGGGCCCTGACAAACATAATCTATATCTAAATATACTTTCTCAAACAAACATGAATATTATACACCTATAATAGATTTATAAACATTATTTATAAGCTTTATATGAATTTAAATAAGAAAAATACAAGATAAATATAATTCATATAAATATAATCAATATAGTCATATATATTACATATGCTTTCTCAAATATTTTTTAAATATATATTTGAACGCCCTGGCCGGGATTTGAACCCGAGTCGCGGGCTCGACAGGCCCGCATGATAGCCCCTACACCACCAGGGCAGGAATTCAAATTAAATAACCATCTATGATTATTTGACCAATAACAGATAATCTGAAAATAGTCTAACAAGTAATAAGATGATTATAACTTAAAAAATCAGTGAATTATTACTTTCAAAACTTTAATTTTCAAAAGTATATAATTAACTCATAATAAAATATTAAAATACTTATATATAAATGTTCCTATTTTTACGATATTCTTAAGATAATTTAATTATTTTTAAAAATTCAAAATATTTTGATAAAATCAAATCTCAAGTATTGTTGACATAAATAGAAATCCCGCCTGCCGGACTTGAACCAGCAACATTTGGATCTACAGTCCAACGCTCTGCCAAATTGAGCTAAGGCGGGACAAAAAATGGGACCGCCCGGATTTGAACCGGAGTCTCAGGCTCCCAAAGCCCAAAGGATCGACCAAGCTACCCTACGGTCCCATATTATGGGCAATTTATAATAATAGATATTATTAATAAATATAGTAATAGAGTTTGAAAACTTAAACTCCTAACATCCATCACGATATACTATGTTAATTTTAATCTTATATATACTTTTTCATATAAATTCAAACCCCATCAATCTATAAAAATTTAGAGAATCAACTAAACATTTATAGAAATAACTAATATTAAATATTAATTATTTGTCTGAAACATACAAAATAAAGTATTAAAGCCCCGGACGGGAATTGAACCCGCGACCACGAGATTACAAGTCTCGCGCTCCACCAGACTGAGCTACCGAGGCATTACAAAATCATCAACTATATTTTAAAACCCATGAATTAAATAGATATACAAAAATAGGATATTATATTAATATTCAATGACCTAAATTTTTATAACATAATCTATTTGATAATTTGTAGCTTAAATAGTTTACGATTTATAGAATATAAAAATCAAAAAATAATATTAATCATAAAAATAGGGTAAAAATAAAAAGTTTTTTTTATATAATTTTTTATTAATAAAATTTAAATAATCTTTAAATAATATAAATTCACATAATTAATCATGATAAATATATATAAAATATATTATATAATTATATATAAATATAAATTTATATCAACTATTTATACATTATATTTTTTATTATTATTCTAAATTTTATATAAACTTATAAAAAATCTATTATATAATATTTAATAAATAATTCAATGAAAGAAAAGAAAAAAAACATATAAAAAAATATAGAATATAAAAAATATAGAATATTGAAAATACAAGATAAAAAAAAATATGGGATATGATAACAATGGTTAAAAAAATTGAAAACTTAATAAATGAATCCATCTCAGCAATGAATAAAGTCAAAGATAAAAATCCACTAACAATATGCATAACAAATGCAGTTACAATTAATGATTGTGCAAATGCTATTTTAGCTATTGGAGCTTCTCCAGCCATGACTGATTATAAAGAAGATATAGGAGAACTAGTAAAAATAAGTGATGTTCTTGTTGTAAACTTTGGAATGTTAAGTGATGAGAAAATAGAAGGAATAAGAACCGCCTGTAAAGTTGCTAAAGAATCAAAAGTCCCTATTGTGATAGATCCTGTTGCTGTTGGAATTACAGAAAATAGAAATAAATTAATGCTTGAATTAATAAAAAACTATGAAATAACTGCTATTCGAGGAAATATGTCGGAAATAAAAGCAATAGCTAAGTTATTAGAGTTAAAAGAAATGGAAAATGTGGAAAAAAATATAGCTAAAGGGGTGGATGCATCAGAAAATGATGCAATTACTAAAAATACCCTTAAAGAAAATTCCAATATAGTGAAAGCTCTATCCAAAAAAACCAAAAGCATTATAATATCAAGTGGAGCCATAGACATTATTTCTAATGGAGAAGAAGTTTATGGAATTGAAAATGGAGATATCATGATGACACAAATCACAGGTTGTGGTTGTGTATTAACTTCAATTATAGGAAGTTCTATTGGATCAAACAATCCATTAGTTGGTGCCATATCTGCAACATTAGCTATGGGAATAGCTGGTGAGAAAGCACGAGAATTTGTAGATAAAAACAATTCTGGAACTGGAACTTTTAGAACAAAATTAATTGATTACTTATATCTTTTAGATGATGAAATGTTTAAGAAAAATGAGAATATTTATTCAATAGAATAATAAAAAATTAATAAACAAATACAAAAGAATGGATTAAAAATAGTAGAAATGAAATTAATAAATATAAAAACAAATCCATACTAAGAAAAAAACAAAACAAACAAAGAAAAAAGTAACCCCAACAAAAACAAAACCAACAAAAATAAAAAAAGAAAAAGAAAAACTATAACTCTAATAAAAATAGAAGTAGAGGAGATAATATGAATAATAGTCTAGATTTATCAGTATATTTAGTTACAAATAGTGATAATAAAACAAAAAAAGAATTTTTAAATATTATTGAAGAAGCTATTATAGGTGGAGTTACTACTCTTCAAATCAGAGAAAAAACACGAGAAACAAAAGATTTTTATAACTTAGCACTTGAAGTTAAAGATATAACAGATCTTTATAAAATACCTTTAATTGTAGATGATAGAATAGATGTAGCTATGGCTATAGATGCTGATGGAGTCCATATAGGTCAAAAAGATTTACCTGCAAAAATAGTTAGAGAAATTATAGGAGATAAAAAGATACTGGGAGTATCAGCAGCTACTGTTGAAACAGCTAAAACTGCAGAAAAAGATGGTGCTGATTACATAGGGACTGGAGCTATTTTTCCAACTACAACAAAAGAAGCAGACTGTATAACAATCAATCACTTAAAAAACATTGTAAATTCAATTGAAATTCCAGTTGTAGTTATTGGAGGTCTAGATGAAAAAAATATAGTACAATTATCTGGAACTGGAATAAAAGGAGTTTCTGTTGTTTCAGCTATAATGGATGCTGAATATCCTAAAAAAATAGCTAATAAATTGAAAGAAGAGATGGAATTAATAATAAATTAAAATAAAAAGTAATGTTACAAATAAATTAAAAGAATAAATAGAATTAATAATAAATTAAAAGAAAAAATGACATTGAAATAAATTAAAACTCTAAAAGAAAAAATAAAAAAAATAAAGCTAATAATAATAAGCTAAAACCTTTAACCTCTATCAGTTACTCTTTGAAGATTTATTATTTTTTAATGCTTCAACAGCAACTAATTTCTTACCAGATAGTAAGTTTATACATGCTCCTCCACCACTACTTACATGATTCATATCTTTGTCAAAACCCATAGAAGCAGTTGCTGCAGCTATATGACCTCCCCCAATTATGGAAAATCCTTTAGAGTTAGCTATTGCATTTAGAATATCTTCTGTTCCCATTGCAAATTTTGGATTTTCAAATACTCCTGCTGGACCATTTGCAAATATGGTCTTAGCATCTCTGATTAATTTTGCATATTCTTTAATAGATTCTATTCCAATATCAAAAATAGGATAATTAGGAATTTTATCTATTGAAACATCTTCTCTTTCATATTTAGAATTTTCAATAGCTACATCCTTAGGATAAACAATCTTAGATTTGTATTTTTTAAGAAGCTTTTTAGATTTTTTAATCAAATAACAATAATCTCTATCATTTATGAATTTTTTATTTATTTTTCCTATGTTAATTCCTGCAGCTAAAAGAATTATATTAGCTACAAGACCTGTAGTTAAAATATAATCAGCAGTTCCATTTTCTAAAACATTTTCCATCACATCAATAGAATCATCTGCTTTCATTCCACCAAGAACAAAAACACATGGTTTTTCAACCTTATCAAGGGCACTTTGAAGTATTTTTAATTCTTTTTCCATTACTCTTCCAGCAGCTGATGGAACAACTGTAGTAAATCCTACAAGAGAAGGTTGTGATCTATGTGCAGCTGCAAAAGCATCATTTATAAATATATCTACATAAGGAGAAAGTTTTTTTATAAGAATTGTCTCAGACTGTTCTTCTGGGGATTTATTAATAGGTTCTTCAGAAAAAAATCTTACATTTTCAAGAAGAAGAATTTCATGATTATTTAATTGTTTTATGGCATTTATTGCATAAGTAGAAAAAATAGAATCAATATATTTAACATCAATGTTTAAATTCTCTGCAAGGACATTAGAATGTTGTTCAAGAGTAGTGAAATCTTTTTTACCTGGACGACTCTGATGAGCCAAAATAACAACTTTTCCTCCTTTATCAGATAATTCTTTTATAGTTTCACTATGTAATTTCATCCTAGTATCATCTAAAATTTCAGCAGAATTAGGATTAACTGGTGCATTAATATCAACTCTAACTAAAACAGTTTTTCCTTTAACATCAAAGTCATCAATAGTATTATACTCAATTGACATTATATCACTAAATTAAACCTCTAAAAACTTAAATTTTACTTATTAAATCAAACAATGCTTCTTTTGGATTATCAGCCAAAATTATACCTGAAGCTAAAAGAACTCCAGATGCTCCTAAATCCATAGCTGCTTTTACATCATCGCCAGTAGATATCCCTGCACCACAAAGAACTTTTGTTTTATTATTTACTTCTTTAACTCTGGCTACAGTTCCTTCAACTACTTCAGGTTCTGCTTGAGATACTGGAATTCCTGAACCAATAAGTTCTGGAGGTTCAACAGCTACAAATTGTGGGTCTAAAATAGCTGCAGCCACACTAGTTTCAATATTATTTGTACAAACAACTGAAAATATATTCTTTTCTTTTGTAGCTTTCACAATCTCATCAATATCAGCTAAATTCATTCGTTTTTCTGAATGGTTTAAAAGAGTTCCATCAATTCCAGATTCACAAAGACATTCTAAGAGATTGCTTCCAGTGTGACCTCCTGGAGTAATTGGATCAATGTGCTGAGCTAAAATTGGAATATCTGTTTCTTGTCTAATTCTATAGATATCTGCAGACTGAGGGGCTGCTGCCATAGTTATGCCAGACTCTGTAGCTACAGATTCAAGAGCTTTAGCTAAATTAAAAGCATTTTCACCACTAGATTCTAAATAAGTTTTAAAGTTCAATATTACAATTGGTGTTTTAATTGACAAAAGAATTCCTCACATATTAGGTTAAATTTTTTATTGAATTAATTTATATACACATTATTGTTTAATTAATATACAATTTACTATATACTATAATTATATCATTTATATTATTTGCTATTATAAAATTTGCTATTATATATCTAAAATTAAATTTAATAAATAAAAATTAAAAATTAATAAAAAAAATTAAAAAAATTAAATAAAAATAAAAAAATTAAATAAAAAATTAATAAAATTAAAAAAATAAATATATGGAAAATTATAAATATCTTACAATTTTATTAACTGAAGCACAAGTTGTAGAATAATGTTTACTACCATACCTTTTAGTTATTAAAGAAGATTCAAAATTAATCCATTTTCCATCGAGTCTCACTTGAACCCAACGATGGCTAGATGATGCAGAAGAAGCTCCTTGAACTATACGGACTTCATAACCATTAGATTTAAGTTGTCTGCCTGCCCATTCAGCTAATCCCCAACAATCTCCAACTTTTGCCTTAACAACACCTTCATATGTAGAAGGTCCTCCAGATTGATGATTAAAATTAGCATTCATATATTTTTGTAATGCAGCCAAACCTTCAAAACCACTTAATCCACCAGATGTTGGTAGAATAGTATTTTTAGAATCATTTGTAGTATTATTTTTAGTTTCGTCTACTTTTATATGTTTTACTCCATTAAAAATATTAACATAAATAGGACGAACTCCATTATTAGCTTTAACCCATCGATTATGTCTTTTTATTGCATCACGATAAGATGCTCTAGATATTTGCATATCATTAGCTTTCCAGGTATAAAATTTTGGTTGAACACCTTTAAGCTTTTTATGTTTATTGATAGCAGATACCATTACTCTATAATCTTTTAAAGGCATTTTAGTTACTTTTATAACTTTTTTAGTAACTTTTGTTTTATTAGTAGCAACTGTACTGTTTACAGTTTGATTTTTAGAGGTGGTTAAATTTTTAGTATTATTAACTGGTTGAGTAGATGCAGATACTGTTACAACATCTAAATTATCAATATTATTTTGAGTATTTGAAATACTCGTTTCCAATGGAGCCATAGAAACTAATGCAACTAATGCAAAAATTGCAATAACTCCCATTACAGGAACATATCTCGAATGTCTATTAATTATATCTCCTCCATCCCTATACTAAATCAAATCACAATATTAATTCACAACAAGGATATTAATTAATTTTCTTAATGAATATTATACTTAATAAATTAATAATCAAATTTTTCTTAATTAACAATATCCAAATTATAAAGAATTATGAAAAATTACAAAATAATTAGAAAATTTGTAAATAATTATTGATTTGACTTTAAAGCATTGGATTAGAATTTATAGTCTATATTTTAATTAAACATAGTATATAAATGTTTTGGAAATTTTTTCATAAAAAAGACCAAATTGGGCTTATTTTTACATATAAAGGAATTTCCAAAGAAATTGATTATGTTCGTTATAAGCCCAAATACTTTGTAATAGTCATTTGAACATGATATCAAAGAGTCCGTTCCATTGAGATATTCTATAACAAAGACCAAATAAAAAGAATTTAAGTAAAATAAAAATGATAAATAATTTTAAAAAAATAAAGAAAAACAATGATTTATATTAAAAAATAAGATAAATTAGTCCTTTAAAAAAAGGAAAATAAGAAAAATTGATAAAAAGTGATTTAATAAAAATAAAATAAAATAAAATTGCAAGAAAATAAAGTTGTAAAAAATTAAAAAAAGAATAATTCACAATTTAGTATATATTCAATAAAATCATAATTTACCATATATTCAATAAAATCATAAAATACTGTATATTCTATTATAATTTATATTGTTATGAATTACTATAGAGATTATAATTATTATTATATTATAAATTTTATATTCTATTTATTATTCTAAAACTCAATAATATTTTATATATTATAAATTTTATATTCTATTTATTATTCTAAAATTCAATAATTCATTCTAAAAGAACAACACGACTTATTTCAGAATCATTAGTTATTTTTCGCCCAGTAAGGTCAGCTATTTTTCCAGCAAAATCAATGACTTCTTGGAAACTAGGCATATTATCTAAAGTTAATCTTTCTCTTGAATAACCAACACACATATAAGCTTTTAATTCAATATAATCAGGATTAGCTAAATCTATTAAATTAGCATAATTTTCTGCTTCTAAAATATTTTTATGTTTTACTAAGGTAGTTCTTATACATGTTCTAGAATCAAAACTATTTAAAATTTCAAGTGACTTATTTATTGATTCCCATCCATCATTTATTTGAGGATTACAAAGTCCATTATATATTTTTTTGTTAGGTGCATCTAAAGAAAGATATAATTGACTTGGTTCATTTTTTAAATTAGCTAATTTTTCATACAATAAACCATTGCTAACTAAAAATGTTGTAAAATCTTGTTTGGTGAATTCAGCTATTAAATCATCAATATCTGGATATAACATTGGTTCTCCAGCTAAAGAAATAGCTGCATTATTTGGTTGCTTTGATTCTTCTAATTTTTTCTTATCAGCATTATCATTTCCAAAAAACCCACAAAGAAGTTGATTTTGAGCAGCTACAGCTTCTTGAATAATTGTTTTAGGATCATCATACTCTCCAACCCAATCTGTTTTAGTTAAAGATAAATCTCTCCAACAAAAAGAACATTTTTGATGGCAAAATGGAACAGCTGGAGACATTTGAAGGCAACGGTGAGATTCGATACCATAAAATTTCTCTTTATAACATACTCCTTCATTCAACAAACTTTTCTTTGTCCAATGACAAATTTTAGCTGCTGCATGTCCAAATTTCCCTACAAAACGATATCCACTATATTCTAACTTTTTTTGTTCATCTAATGTTAAAGCAGTTGATGTTTCATTATTAATATTTTTGGAATTATCTTTTCCTAAATCAGTATTCATGTTTAAAAATATTGATTAAATAATATAAATAATTTCACTATAATTAATTTTTTTATAATTAATTTTTTTATAATTAATTTTTTTATAATTAATTTTTATAATTAATTTTTTTAATTAGAAAAAATAGAATTACACAATGTATTAAAACTATAATTATAAATTATATATTAAATATATAATAATATATAAAAAATATATATAATAAAATATAAAAAAATAGAATATATAGTCTTGAGAAAAAAGTTTTTAACTAATGTAGGTATCAAGCCATTTTTCTACTAAACTTCTCGAATTAGCATATTTATAAAAATAACGTGAAAATTCAACTATTAAAAACATCTCATTTTCTACATATAAAACTGATAATTTATCTTTTATAGCATACCAAACCCATTCTATTGGATTAATATCTGAAGCATACTTTTCAAGAAAGATTAATTTTATATTAAGAATTTTTGCAACAGTTTTAGCTATTTTTGATATATGAGTCCTTGCATTATCTAAAACAATCACTATTCTTTTTTCATTTTCAAACATTTCTTTCCAATTTCCATTCTTTAACTCTTTTTCAAATTGATATAAAAGACTTTTTTCACTTTGAGCTTTCTTATGTTTGAAATTTTCTCTTTTAAAAAGTTTTTGATCTTCAATTTCATCATCAAAATTTTCTAAGTCGAATAACTCAATTAATTTTTCATTGTCTGGGTCAAAGTCATCAAAATCATCGATTTCCATCTTTTTTATAGCATCTTCCAAAATATTTATTCTTTTTTCAATTAATTCTCCTTTTATAACATCTTTTTTTAAAGTGCCTCTGTCAAATTTTTGATTTCTTATAGCCTTAAGATGTTCATCATATTCATCAACTAAAAGTTGTAATTTAGCGGCTTCTTCTTTAGATTCCATGTTATTGATTCTTATTGCACAGTAAACTATTGCTAAATCTAAAGTTCTTGCAGTTCTCCTAAATTTTATCACAGAATTACCATCAAAAGTCTGAAATCCAAATGCATTTAGATCAAATCTATCTCCATTCCTTATAACATCATTTTTTGTTCCTTTTTTATAATATAATTTACCAGGATTACATTTATTATCATATCTAGCTTCATCAAATGAACCTATGATATCTTTATCAGGGTTTACTCCTACTAAGTTTTTTTTAACATTTCTTCGGCATTTTTAGGTCTTTTTGAATATTTTTGATAAGGTTTTCCTTTATTATATTCCATTTTATCTAAAATCTTTTTTACATTAGAAATTGAGTAATCTATACCATATCTATTTTTAATGATTTCATGAGCCCTTTGAGCTGTTAAATAGTCCTCATTTTCAATTATTTTACTAAAATCATCTAATTGTTCATCAGACATTTCTGAATATCTACCACAATTTTGATAATTAGGATTTAAACCTTCAGGACCTTTTTCATTGTAAAGATCTAGCCATCTATGTCCTGTTGGTTCACTTATTTTGAGAAAATGACAAGCTTCAGAAACTTTTTTTCCATCATTTACTGCAATAATTAATACAAATTTTTTATACATCTTACAATTATTTTTCAAATCTTTAATTATATTATTTAATTCATTTTTTGATAAATGATTTTTAACTTTCTTTTGAACCATATTTACCATGATTAACATCTCCACATAATATATACAGATATGTTAATCATTACTTATAAACATTTGTATCAAGACTATAT
>WRCI01000030.1 GCA_009784145.1 Methanobrevibacter sp. | reverse complement strand
TAAACTACTATAGAATATATTAAACTACTATAGAATATATTAAACTACTATAGAATATATTAAACTACTATAGAATATATTAAACTACTATAGAATATATTAAACTACTATAGAATATAATAATCTAAAATTTATAAATAATAATTATGATTTATAAATAATAATTATAATTTAGCTATATATATTCTAGATATTTTAATATCTGTCTTAATTATTTTTATTTTTTAACTTCATAGTCAGCATCTATTGTATCGTCATCTTCTCCTGAATTAGTATCTTGACTTCCATCTGCTCCACCTTGATTTTCTGCATTTTGTTGAGCTTGCTGTGCTGCTTGAGCTTCTTGATAGATTTTTGCACCTATCTCTTGAACAACTTTAGTCAACTCTTCAGTCTTATCTTTAATAGCTCCTACATCATCGCCAGGAATTAATTCACGAAGTTCTTTAACAAGATTTTCAATATTGGATTTTTCATCATCAGAAACTTTATCTTTAAGTTCTTCAATTGTTTTTTCAGCTGTGTAAATCATTGAATCTGCATTGTTTCTAACTTCAATTTCTTCTTGTTTCTTTTTATCATCTTCAGCATGCATTTCAGCTTCTTTAACTTTTTGATCAATTTCTTCATCAGACAATTTAGTTGAAGCTGTGATAGTAATAGCTTGTTCTTTACCAGTTCCCATGTCTTTTGCAGATACATTAATAATACCATTTGCATCAATATCAAAAGTAACTTCTATTTGAGGAATTCCTCTTGGTGCAGAGGGGATTCCAACTAATTGGAATCTTCCAAGAGTGGTGTTATCTGCAGCCATTGGCCTTTCCCCTTGTAAAACATGAATATCTACAGAAGTCTGATTATCTGCAGCTGTTGAAAATATTTGACTTTTCTTTGCAGGTATGGTTGTGTTACGATCTATAAGTTTAGTTGCAACTGCACCTAAAGTTTCAATACCCAGAGATAATGGTGTAACATCAAGAAGAACAAGATCTTTAATTTCTCCAGCTAAAACTCCTCCTTGAATAGCTGCACCCATAGCTACACACTCCATAGGGTCTATTCCTCTTTCTATTTTCTTTCCAATATAACCTTCTACGAATTTTTGAATAATTGGCATTCTTGTAGGTCCACCAACAAGGATAATTTTGTCAATATCTCCTTTTGTCATTTTAGCATCATTTAATGCTTGTTCCATTGGGCTTCCACATTTTTTAACAATAGGGTCAACTAGTTCTTCTAGTTTCGCACGTGTAAGATTGTTAATTAAGTTTTTAGGACTACCATCAGTACCCATAGTTATAAATGGTAAATTTATTTCACTAGTTAAAGTGGTTGAAAGTTCAATCTTTGCTTTTTCAGCTGCTTCTCTTAGTCTCTGCACAGCTTGATCATCATCCATAAGATTGATATTAGTTTCTTTTTTAAATTCATCAGCTAAATAGTTCATTATAGTATTATCCATATCAGTTCCACCAAGTTGAGTATCACCACTAGTAGATTTAACTTCAAATACTCCTCCACCAAATTCCATAATGGTCACATCAAGAGTACCTCCACCGAAATCAAATACCATAATTTCTAGTTCCTCATCTTCTTGTTTATCAATACCATAAGCTAAACTTGCAGCTGTTGGTTCGTTCACTAAACGGACCACATCAAGTCCTGCAATAGTTCCTGCATCTTTGGTGGCTGTTCTTTGATTGTCGTCGAAGTAAGCTGGAACTGTAATAACTGCTTTTTTAACTTCTTCCCCAAGGAAAGATTCAGCATCTTTTTTAATTTTTTGTAAGATAAAAGCAGAGATTTCTTGAGGAGTGTAATCTTTTCCTTGAACTTTAACTTTTCTATCAGTTCCCATACTACGTTTAATTGCACTAATAGTATTTTCAGGGTTTGTAACAGCTTGTCTTCTAGCTGGTTCTCCTACTAATCTTTGACCATCATCAGTAAATGCAACATAACTTGGAAATGCTTTACCATATTGAGTAGCCCCTTCTGCACTTGGAATTACAGTGGGTTTTCCACCTACTAAAACAGACGCAGCTGAGTTACTTGTTCCTAAATCTATTCCTATAATTTTTTCTTTTTTATCTGCCATAAATATCACCTATATAGTTATTTTTTTAAATTATTGTTTTTATAATAAATTTTTTATTTTTTTATAATAAATTTTAATTTTTATAAAGAATTATTTAATATTTTAACAAAATTTTATTTTTTTTATAATTATTCTATTGTATATAATAAAATTAGTTATATAATGAAATTATTTTTTATAATTAATATTGTATAATAAAATTATATTATATACTAAAGTTATTTTCTATTTTTTATAATAATGTCTTACATAGCAAAATTATTTTTTACAAACTCTAACCTTAGAATACTTTATTACTTTATCTTTTAAAGTGTAACCTTTCATTAATTCATCGATAATTTCACCATTTTCATGATCTTCACTAGCTTCAGCCATAAGAGCTTCATGTTTAAATGGATCAAACTTTTCACCTTTTACAGGTATTTCTTCAAGTCCTTCTTTTTCTAAAGTAGATTTAAGTTTAGAATATATTAGTTTTACTCCTTCTCTTAGTTCTTTTTCGTCTTTTGAATGTTCAAGAGCTCGAGAAAGATCTTCATAGCTATCTAATATATTTACTATTAAATTTTCATTTGCAAATTTAACAATGTCTTGTTTTTGCTTTTCACTTTGCTTTTTAAAGTTGTCAAAATCGGCTTGAAGACGTTGAATATGAGAAATATACTCTTCAATTTTTTCACTCTTATTTTCAAGATCTTTTTGAATCTTGGATAATTCATCATTTTCATCATCAAGGCTTTTTTCAATTTTAACTAATTCATCACTTTTTATTTTCAGCTCCTTTTTAGTTTCTTTTAGTTTTTTATCTTGAAGTTTCTTTTCTTCTTTGATTTTTTTTAATTTATCTTCAAGATTTTTAATTTTCTTATCATTAGTCATTAATTCACCTTTTTAGAATAATATTATGAAAGAGACTTTTTGTTAATTTTATCATGTTAATTATATAGCCAACTTTACCATATTTTTAAAATAATTTGTTATTTATTAAATTAACAATTATTAAAGTAATATTTATAAAATAACTACTTTTTATCGATTGAATACTTAAATAATTTTGAATTAAATTTTTAAAAGTGAAAATAGCTATTTTTAGACTTTAATTTTTTGCAAATTTATTAAAGTAACAAAAAGTTATCTTTATACAATATACTTTAGTAACAAAAAGTTATATAAATGTTTCGATACATAATATATATGATGATTAAATAATGTCATGAATATGAAAAAGTAATATAATAAAAAAATAATATAATGAAAAAAATATATTAAAAAAAATATAATGAAAAAATAATATAATATAATAAAAACTATGGTGGGTGTATAAGTTGACTACTAATCCTAACAATACACGGGATAAATATAAAAATAAAGAAGAGCTAAATAAAAATAACAGTCCAAATCCCTATAACCTTAATAACAATAGTCAGTTCTATGAAGTTGATATGGAAGCTATTTTAGATGTTATGGGATGCCGCACTAGGCGGGAAATAATCAATCTTTTGAGAGAAGAACCAAGATTCGTTAGTGAAATTTCTCAAGAGCTTGAAATTGGTCAAAAAGCTATTATTGAGCATCTTCGAGCTATGGAAGAAATTGGAATACTTGAATCTTCTTTCAGAAAGATTGTTAGAGGCAGACCTCGTAAATATTATGATATGCCTCATGATTTTAGTATTAACATTACTATAACTGAAAATTCATTTGATGTGAATATTTCTGAGGATATTTTAAATCTCAAACAACTTCCATCTGGTGATGAATGGTCTAAATTGTTAGAAATAGAAAGAAGAATTGATCAAGGACATTGGGAAGCTGTTGAAGAGCTTAAAAGTCAAATAAGACTCTATGAAAACTTGAAAAACAGAGCAGAATATATTCTTGAGAGAACCCATCAAAAACAATTATAAATATTATTTTTTAAATTCTATTAAACAAAGGAATATAATCATTATTTTTTAAATTCTATTAAACGATATAATATTATTTTTTTAACCCCTTTTATACAGAAATATTCTACCTTCATTTTTTATTATTTCATAATCACTTTGTATATTATCTTTTTTTCCATTAGCTATGAAATAGCTAACATTATTATCAATCATTATTTCTGTGAAATTTGTTTGGTTAGAAATCTTATCTACTGAGGAAATATTCATTCTTAGGAAAAATGAGAAATCTCCTCCCCTATCAGCCCATATAACTTTAGAACTATAATTTTCATCATAATTCATTAAAAAATTAGCTATAATTTTTCCATTATTTGATGCATCAAGAATATCATCATGGCTTTGGTTATCAAAAGTTGTTGGATTATCAGAAAAAGAAAAAGCTGTAAAAGATATTAAAATAATGATTAATGATAGAGGTAAAATTATTTTAGATTTATTAGACACTTTAAATATATTAGATAATTTAAATTTAGTGTATGATTCGGATTTATTAAATATTTTAAATATATTAGATAATTTAAGTTTATTGCATGATTTAGATTTATTAGATATTTTAGATATAATTTTAGATTCTGAAAATTTCTCTGAATTTCCAAATTGTTTATAAATCATATACATTGCTAAAACTATAAAGTATGCAATAGCTGGAGTTAGAGTGATAGCATACCTACCTACTTTAGTTAAGTGAGAACTAAAAAATATTAAATTAACCATAAACCAGTAAAAGACTAAAAAATCAAGTTTAAGATGTGGAATCTTCGACTTATAAACTAATCTATACAATGATAAAATAGCTATAGAAAAGAGAATAATTGAGTATACTACAGAAATATTGTAAAAAGTAATTATAAAAGCAAACATAGCTACTAAAAATATTAATATCTTTATAAAAAATCCTTTGTTTTTCTTTCCTAATCTTAAAATATTGTCTTTTTTATTTAAAAACTTATAAAAATAAATTCCAATTCCAATTGCAAGTATAGTTAATAATAAATATGATACTATTGATGGTTCTCCTCCATGCCATCTTAGTTCAAAAAATTGAAATGCTCCTGGTTTAATTGAATAAGGAGGGTTTCTTAAAGTTGAAATAAAAATAGGTAAGTTCATTAAGTAATAAAAAGGAGTGGTTTTCACAAGAATTCCTGTAGCTGTTGCAGTTTCACTAGCAATAGCTCTTGTTTGAGTTAAAAAGAATAATGGAATATTATTTAAATAATAATAGAGGAAAAAAGGAACTGAAGTCAATAATCCTAAACTTAATCCTGCAAAAATCTTTTTTAGATTATTTTTTATATATTTAAAAGGATTATTTAATGTTAATACTGAAATTAAAGGTATTAACATGATTAATACAACTGTGTATCTTGTAAAAAATCCTAAAACAAAAATAGGAAAAACTAAAAACCAATATTTTGGATTTTTATTTATAGCTAAATATGTGAAATAAACTATTAAAATTGAGAAAAATAATGCAGGAACATCTAACATACCTTTAGAAGCCCAAGCTAAATTAATTGAAAATGTTGAGAAAACTATTGCTCCACTTAATGAATAAAGTTCATTAAATCTAAGTCTTAAAAAAGCATACATAGCTATTGTTGATAAACAAAAGAGTAATGTAGAAACAAACATTATTGCAGAATCTTGTACAAATCCTAATCTAAAAATTAAAGAAGTTAAAAATGGAATAACTGGAGATAGTCCACGAGATGCCTCTAAACCTGAAGAAAATCCTGCAAAATCTAGTGCATTATTTAAATAAAAGAAAACATCTCTTACATAATATACTCCCATTTGCATTTCTTTTTCTAATAAAAAATAGCTTAAAATAACCATAAATGATATTAAAAATACTAAAGCTAAAATATCCTTTTTATTATTTTTCAAAAAAGATTTAAAATCTAAGCTATTTTTAGAAAACATTATAACAAAAAACTCCAAATAAAAATATGTCTGAAATTAACAATTATTCCTTATAAATTTATTATATCGCTTAAACATTAATAATATATTATATAAATTAATAATATATCCTATAAATTAATAATATACTATATAAACTAAATATATATTATATAAATCAATAATATACTATATAAACTAAATATATATTACATAAATTTATTATACATCTTATAAATTTAATAAAATATTTTATAAATTATTATTGTACTATCTAAATTTTATTATATATCATTATAAACTAAATATATATTCTAAAATTATTATACATTTTATATAATTTAATAATATATTATCTATTAATTAAATATTTAATTTTAAAAATATTTTTAATTTTAAAAATATTTATGTAATTAGTTTTTCAAAAATCTCTTTGGTAAACAATTACATTTTCAGTTATTTTTACTGGTGAATAAGCAAATATTTCTGTTTTATTAAGTGAAATAAAATAAGTTGTGTTACTAGCTATCATCTTAGCTGATAAATCTTCAGATGAATAATCCCAATTTACATAAAAAACTTCTTTTTGCAAATACCAAGTAAAAGTTGGACCTCTTTCTGACCAAATAACTTTAGTATCATAATTAGAATCATGAATTCTTAGCCAGTTAACTACTTCTCTTTCATCACTAACAAGAGGATCATGTTTATCTAAGTTTAAATATCCAAAAGATGAAATTATAAAAATAATTATTATAGCTATTGGAATTATATTTTTTAAGTCTATGTTTTTAGCTATATTGTTTATTTTAAATTTATTAGTTAGTTCTACTGTTTTTCCTATTTTAGAACCCTCAACCTTTTTATCAAATGAATTTGAAGAGTTTGAGGAATTTAAAGAATCTAATGAACTTAATATAAAATTTAAAGCTAATGTAACCATGAATGCAAATCCTGGAGCTAAAGTAGTAAAGTACCTATCTGCCTTAACAATGTGTGATGAGAAAAATATTAAATATGAAAAAAACCATGCAAACATTAATAAATCAAAACTAAAGAATTTTTTTGTATTATTTGAATATACATTAATAATTTTATTAACTAAATAAGAAAAAGTAAATGCAAAAATAAAAAAAATCATTTCACTGTAAACAAAAGAAATCTTACTAGTTGTTAAGAAAGATAAAGCTATTATTAAAGTATTCAAAGCTAATAAAACATAAACTAAAGTATTTGATATATTTTTACCAATTATTTTGATTTTGACATTACTAAATCTATTAGAATTATCATAGCTATTTCTTAATATTTTTATAAGCTTATAAATTCCAATTAAAAGACCAATTATAGTGATAAATATTATAACATATGATAAAACATGATTAGGGTTATAAATAAATCTAGGGATATTAATAATATAATAAAACAATCCATTATTAACATCAAGAGATGTTGTTGTCTTTGATGCAATATTTTGGGCTTGGTTTATAAAACCTAATGGAATATCATTAATATAGAAGTTAGCTAAAAATGGGATAGCTATTATTACTCCAGCAACTAATCCCCCAATTCCATTTTTTAGATATTTTTTAATATTATAAAGTATGTTTGGTTTAGAAAGTAAATATAATATCATTAAAGGAATAGCTAATCCTGCTGTGTATTTTGCAAAAAATCCTAAAACAGCTATTGGAAAAGCTAAATAAAAATATTTTTGGTTCCTCTCAACTCCTAATACAAAGAAATATAAAGATAGTATTGTTAGAGAAACACTAGGAATATCTATGGTTCCATTAGCTACCCAAATAAGATTTATTGAAAATCCCATATAAATAATAGCTCCAAATACAGCCAAAATATTTCTAAATCTCATTTTTAAAAGTGAATAAAATCCTAAAACTCCTAAAATATAAAATATCCCTGTTACAATAAATATACTTGTTTCACTTACCATACCAAGTCTAAATAATAATGAAGTTAAAAAAGGAATCAGTGGGGATAAATAGCTAACATATTCATATCCTCCAATAGAATAGCCTGAAAATCTAAGTGCTTCAATTAAATAAAAGTAAACATCTCTATAAGATTTACCTAAAATTTCTTGATTGGTGTTAATCCAAATTAATAGTACTGTGATTATAACTGAAAATGATAATATAAACAAAAAAGAAAGTTTATTCTCATTTAATTTAATAAAATCAAGTAGTTTATTCCCATTTGATTTAATAAAGTTAAGTATTGATTGGAATTTTAAGTTTTTCAAGAGGTTTCCTCCAATATTAAAGATATTTAGAAGAAGCAATTGTAGCTTGTCCAAGAGATACAGAGCCATCTCCTGCACAAGAATTTTTATGTTGAATAAATTCAAATCCTTCTTTTTCTATATATTTTTTAGTAGCTAATGTAATGGCTTCATTATAAAATACTCCTCCAGTAGCTCCAATAACATTAACACCAATATCATTAGCTGCATCAACAGCTAACTTAGCTAAACCTTCACTAACTGCAACTTGTCCAAGAGCAGCAATTTTTTGTTTATTTTCACTTTTAGCTATTAAATCCATAATATCTACCATTAACTGGCTAGTATCAAAAACAGGTCTTCCATCTATTTTTTTAAATTGTGGTTCAATAAATATGTCTTTTTTATCATTCAAAATCCCTTCATAAGCAGAAGATTCAAGTTTCATTGAACATTCTCCCTCATAAGTTCTTTCACCACATATATTTAAAGCAACAGCTATTGAATCAAGAATTCTACCAGTACTTGTTGTTATACCTACATTTAAATCTGCATTTAATTGTTTTAAAACATTTTTTACCTCAATTTCTCCATATTGGAAGTAGTGTGAGTAATTTTTAATCAATAAATCTTCAAGTATACTAAATTTTTCAAGTGTACCAAATTCTTCAAGTGTACTAAGTTCTTCAAGTGCATCAAATTCTTCAATCTCACCATCCTTAAAACTATCACTATTAGAAAGAATAGAAGCTAACATTCTTACTGGATATTTTGTAGAAACATCTCCACCAGGCATTTTTTGAGGTAAAAGAGAAGCAAGTCGTTTATAATTAGTTATATCAGTATACATTATTTCACCACCCCATGCAGTTCCATCTTCACCGAAACCAACTCCATCAGCAGCTATAAAAACCATTTCATCTAATGAATTGTCAATAGCTAAGACTGCTCCATGAGCATGATGGTGTTGAATAGAAACTACATCACAATCAAATTTTTCTCCCATTTCTTTAGCTAAATTTGTTGTGAAAAATTGAGGATGCATATCACAAGCTATTAAATCAAAGTCATCAGTCTTTGTAATATTCATCATGTTTTGAATAGCTTCTTGAAGGAATTGGTAAGTTTTGAACTTGTTTGTATTTCCTATATGTTGTGAAACATAAGTTAATCCTTGTTTTTGAATACTAAATGTCACATCAAGCTCCGGACCAAGAGCTAAAATATTTAAATTCTTATTAACCTTATTTGAATTTATTAAATTTGTTAAATCATAGGGTTCAGGAGTATAGCCTCGAGATCTTCTTATAAATGATAATTCATTGTTTCTATATCTAATAACAGAATCGTCCGAACGATTGATAATTCTTCGATTGTGAAGTAAATAATAATCAGCTATCCCATATAAACTTGATAATATTTCTTTATTCTTTATCATCATTGGTTCACCAGGAATATTGGCTGAAGTCATAATATAAGCAGGTTCTTGTGTATATTCAAAAAGAAGATGATGTAACGGAGAATATGGAAGCATGACTCCAATATTATGTAATTGAGGAGCTAATAATTTATCAAAATCATAGCCCCCACTTTTTTTCAAAACAACAATAGGTCTTTCCTTTGATAACAATGATTTAGCTTCTTTTGAGGAAACTTTAGCAAATGTTTTGATAGTTTCAAGATTAGGTGACATAACAGCAAATGGCTGGTTAGGTCTATTTAATCTTTTTCTAAGTTGTTTAACTGATTTTTTATTAGTTACATTAGCTACTAAATGTGTTCCCCCTATTCCTTTCATAGCTAATATTTTTCCTTTATCCAATAATTCAACAGCTTTTTTAAGAGGATTTGATAATTTTATTTCCTTCTCTTCACAACCATATAATTTTAAAGAAGGTCCACATTCCTCACAACAGCTAGCTTCTGCATGGTATCTACGATCATTTGGATTAGTGTATTCATCTTCACATTCCTCACACAATGGAAAATCATCCATAGTAGTTTTATCTCTATCATAAGGAACATCTTCAATAACAGTAAAACGAGGTCCACAATCAGTACATGCTGTAAATGGATAATTATATCTTCTATTATTGGGATCTTTTATTTCTCCTAAACAACTATCACAAATAGCTAAATCTGGAGGAATAACAGAACTTCCTGAAAAATTAGCTGAACTTTCAAGTATTTCAAAGTTATTGTTAGTTGGAAGAGGATATTCAAATTTGTAATCTGATTCATATTCCTCCTTCCCTATCCATTGAAGATTTATTGAATTTATTTTTGATATTGGTGGTTTTTTTTCTTTTAAAGTAGTTATAAACTTCTTTGTTTTTTCTTCATCTTCAAACAATATTATTTCAACTATATTTCCAAGATTTCGAATATATCCTTTTAGATTCAAAGCATTAGCTATTCTATATACTGTTGGTCTAAATCCTACTCCTTGGACAATTCCTTGAACTAATATTTTAGCTATTTTCATCAATAATACACCAATAAAACTATTATACATTAAAATGTATTCTATTGAAACAATTATTAAAATTATACTCTAAAATATATTCTAAAATATATTCTTATTAAAATTATACTCTAAAATATATTCTAAAATATATTCTTATTAAAATTATACTCTAAAATATATTCTATAAAAACTATTATATTCTATTGAATAATTTCTTTAATGACTTATAATAATTATATTTATAAATTTTTCTTATGTATTATATTTGCTGTTTATAGTAATTGAAATTTTAATAATTTTAATAATAAATCCTTTTTTAAATTTAAATCCTTTTTTAAATTTTCATTAAAAAAATTTTAAATTAGATAAATTTTAAATTAGAATAATATTTTTAAAAATTAAAAATTAATATAATATAAAAAAAATATAATATAAATTGGTAAATTACTAAGTTAAAAATATATAATAATATAAAATTATAGATAGTTAAAATTAGATATTAAAACTATATATTAAATAATAAATATTGAAATTAAATATAAAAGTAAATACTAAAATTAGATATTAAAATTATAGGTAGCTAAAATTAGATATTGAAATTAAATATAAAAGTAAATACTAAAATTATATATTAAAAATAGATATTAAAATAGCTAAACCCAATATAATAAAACTTATGAATAGTAAAAATAATGATAGAAAATCAGGAGGAGAAAAATGAACAAAAAACAAATCATAAAATTAGCTAAAAAAGATTTTGAAAAGGCTTGGATAGAATCTAAAAATCTTGTAAAAAAGCCACATCCTGATAATGCATATCCTCGATTAAAATATGATATAGGGAAATCTCATATTTTATATGATACAATAGCTTCACTTAGGGAAGCTTACCTTAGACTTGGATTTAATGAAGCTGTAAATCCATTATTCATTGATAAAAATGATGTTTATAATCAATTTGGTCCTGAAGCTCCAGCAGTACTTGATAGATGCTTTTATTTAGCTGGGTTACCTCGTCCAGATATTGGAATCGGAATGGATAAGATTGAATATATTAAAAAGTTAGAAACTAATGTTACTGATGAGAATATTGAAAAGCTTAAAGAAGTTTTTAGAGAATATAAAAAAGGAGACTTTGATGGAGATGACCTTGTACTTGAAGTTTCCAATGCATTAAACATAACTAACCAAGAAGGACTCTTTGTTTTAGAAAAAGTATTTCCAGAAATTAGAGAACTAAATCCTATAGCTAGTAACACTACCCTTAGATCACACATGACTTCTGGATGGTTTATATCGCTTGAAAATATGATTAAACAATCTAAATTACCTATAAAAATGTTTTCAATAGATAGGTGTTTTAGACGAGAACAAAAAGAAGATTCAGGTCATTTAATGACATATCATTCTGCATCTTGTGTTATAGTTGATGATGAAATAAGTATTGATACTGGAAAAGCTATAGCAGAAGGTCTTCTTGAATACTTTGGATTTTCAAAGTTTAAATTTGTTCCTGATGAGAAAAAATCTAAATATTATATTCCTGAAACCCAAACTGAAGTTTATGGTTATCATCCAAAACTTGATGAGTGGGTGGAAATAGCTACCTTTGGATTATATTCTCCAATAGCTCTTTCAAAATATAAAATAGATAAAGAGGTTATGAACCTTGGTCTTGGTGTTGAAAGATTAGCTATGGTTATAAATCAAATCAAAGATGTTAGAGAATTAGTTTATCCACAATTATATAAAAAATTCACTCTTGATGATCGTGAAATAGCTACCCTCCTTAACTACAATTACTATCCAGTTACAGATGATGGAATAAATCTTATGAATAAAATTTTAACTGTTTGGGAAGCTAATAAAGATACTAACTCTCCATGTGAATTTACAATATTTGATAGTGAGGATAATGGTAAGTTCTTAAATAAAAATATAGTAGTTAAAGCTATAGAAGAAGAAGATAAAACTAAACTATTGGGTCCTGCTTCAACTAACTCTATTTATATCTATAATGGAAATATCCTTGGAATTCCAGAAAATATCGAAACAACTGTTAAAAAAGTGAAAGATTATCCAGAAAAATTTGATGAAGAAAAAATCAAAAATGACATTCCAGAAGATACAAAAATTGTTTATGATTCTGTTAAAAAAGGAATTCCCACTAATATAAGATATATAGATGCATTGGCAGCTAAAGTGAGTTATAAAATAGAAGAAGCTATCTTAAGTGGTTCAAATGAACTTACACAAAGAATTACAATAGCTAGATCCTTATCTGATGTTAATCTAAGATTGGATGATATAGCTATGAGTTATATTAACAATGAGAATAAGCTAATTGATATTAGAGGACCAATATTTTCTACCATCAAGTTAGAACTTAAATAGTTTGAATTAATTATTATAAGAATATTTTAAGAATAAATTAATTATATTTTAAGAGTATAATTATACTTTAATACATTTAAAAATAATATTGAATTATGTTTTAATTATAAAATTTTATATTAATTAAAATTATTTTTATTTAATATATTTTAAGAATATGTTAATTATATTTTATATAAAAATTTTATATTAAATGTATAAAATTATTTTTATTATATATATTAAATTTAT
>WRCI01000029.1 GCA_009784145.1 Methanobrevibacter sp. | reverse complement strand
TTTATATTATAAAAAATAGTTTTATAAAAAATATTCTTTTATAAAAATATTTTCTAAATATAGTTCAATTTTATAACATTAAATTATATATTTTATTTTTAAGTTTATATAAGTATATAATATTAAAAATATTAAAAAATAAAAAATTAAAATTAAAATAAAATTAAAATAAAATAAAATTAAAATAAAATTAAAATAACAAAAAAATAATATTACAATAAAATTTTCATTGATCAAGATAGGGGAATGATTTTTTTACTTTAAGAACTTTTAAATAATATTCTTTTGGATTATATCCAGTTTTAACATATGTAACAGTCTCATGACCTGGAGCTACACCTCCAACTTCAGAAATCATTCTTAACTTATTATAACCAAATCTTTCAATAGTTACAGTATATCCTGATCCATCATAAGGTCCTAATTCATTACCCCTTACAGAGTAAAATATAACAGAAGAATCATTACGAAGTCTAGCACTCCATTCTAACCATTCAAAGTCACTATTAAGATATTTTTTACCTTTATCAAAAACCCCTTCTGGAGCAAGATTTTCATCTATATCTTTTCCTAAAATTTTTAAATAATAATTTGTAAAAAGATATTTAATTGATGTATAAATATTTTTTATATTCATCCAAATTCCATCAGACTTAATCTCTTTTACAACAAGTTTTTTATTAGAATAAGTTTTCATTTCCCACAAAAGAGATTCGTCTGAATTCAACATCACACTATTTTTATCAATTGTTTTAACACTTGCCACAGATACTCCCTCAAAAACAAAAACTGTTGTAAAAACAATGAACATAGCTAGAATTAAGATTATTAATTTATTTCTTTCCATCTCACCACCATTTAATTTTATATAATATTTTTAAAGTATGGTTCTATATACTATTTTTAAAATATATTCTATATAACATTTTTAAAGATAAATAGATATAATCAAAGATATTTTTTATACAAATAAAAGAATTTTTATATAAATAAAAGAATTTTTTTAAAAAATAAGAAAAAAATGATAAAATAAATAATAATAATAATAATATCTCTATTTATCATTTATTTTCTAAAAACTCTTTATTTTCTATACATGTTGTGTTTCGAATTTTATTTGTGCTATATTGTTGTAAGCTAATTTTTTAACAGTTACAGTTAATTCTTTAGTTTTTTTGTTATATTTATAAATAACATTAGAAGACTTAATGACTTTACCTATTAATTTATAATTTTTACCAAGTTTTATTGTGAATGTTTTAGATCCAGTAATATGTCCTAAATTTTTGTATTTATATATTTTGGTGTGAATTTTCTTAGTTTTTTTATTAGTGGCTTTGCTAGTTGTCACTTTATATAATTTCACTTTTGCAAGACTTACAATGGTATCTTTAGTAGCAGCAGCTTCCAAGTAAATGTATTTGCAATTTGAAATCAATTTTGTAAATCCATTAATTTTCACATTAATTGTGTGTTTTCCTGATTTAGAAATATCATAAATAAAAATAGCCATCCCATCAATATCAGTTTTTTTAGATCCTATGACTTTTCCATTAACATATAAATAAACAGTTTCATCAATAATCTCTTTACCACTATCCTTATCAGTCGCTATTACAGTTATTTTTAATTTATTATCCAAAACATTTGTTATAATTAAAATATTTACATTATGTAAGTTATTATCCATACCACTCACTGGATTAAAAATATCTGGACCTTCAGGTGCTTTGTTACCACTAAAAGTAGAATCGATTACACTAGTACTATCTGCAAAATTATTGTAAATAGCACCACCTTTTTTAGTTGCAGAGTTATTTACGAAATTAGAGTGAGATACACTACAAAAATAACTACCCATAATAGGACAATCTACATTAAAAAGTGCACCACCCATAATAGCAGTGTTAGCTATAAAAGTACAATAGTTTAAAGTAGCACCTCCATCATTATAGATTGCACCACCTTCATTATTAGCCAGATTACCTAAAAAAACAGAATAACATAATGTAATAATGCCTCTATTATTATAAATTACTCCACCTTCATTAGTAGCAAGGTTATTTGTAAAAATACAATTGTTGATATTTACAGTACCTCCATCATTATAAATTACAGCTCCATTATTAGCATATCCATTTTTTATGATTATATTTACAAGTATCAGATTTCCGCCACTTAGTACATTAAATGCTCTACCGTATTTGTTTAAGTTTATTGTTACATATTGCGCTAAATCAAAACTTTGTATTATGATATTTTTATCTATAATTATATTGACATTTTTAGAATCTAGGTTAAAATCCCCTAGACTAGAATCTAATAATATAATATAATTTGCAGGTAAATTTTCTATAATTGATTTGAAATTGTCTGAACTTTTAATAGTGATTTTTACAAAACCATCATTATCAACATTGCTAAATATATCCTTAATATTAGTACTTTGGACAAACAAAATACTATCTTTACCATTATAAATAGATCCTTCAGAACTACGAATCAAAGGCTTATCATCATCTTCATCCTCACCATAATAATATGGTACTGTAAGAAAGTTACTTGTAAAAGTACACTCAGATAAAGTAGTATCATTACCTTTATTAAATACTGCAGCGCCAGAGTACGCCTTATTATTTGTAAAAATACAATTAGTTAAATTAGCAACTCCTAATCGAATACAAATTGAACCACCACTACCAAATACGGCTTTATTATTTGTAAAAGTACAGCCAGATAAACTAATAGTACCTTCATTATATATTGCACCACCATCTCCACCAATGTATCCATTTTTTATGGTTACATTTATTAGTGTTAAATGACCTCCCTTTTTTATGTCAAATGCACGACCATTTTCTTGTAAGTTTATTATTGTATTTTTTAAGGAGTTAGAATTCTTTATTGTGATAGTTTTATTTATAATAATATTAACATTATTAGAATTTAGCTTAAATTCCCCTGTATTAGAGTTTAATTCTATAATAGAATTTGTAGGTGCATTTTGTATTGTTGATTTAAAATTACTTGCTGAATTTATTGTTATACTTGCTGCATTAGCTGAGCTTATTATCATAATTAATGAAAATAATAGTAAGCCCAAAACAATTATTTTCCTTTGATCTTTATTTATCATAGCACCCTATCCCCTTTAATATTATAAATATCCCAATTTATAATAATCTCTTTTATATAATCTCTTTTATAGTAATATAAATATCCCAATTTATAATAATATAATTTAAAAATATAATAAAATTAATAAGAGTATATAATTTAAAGGATTTTTTATAAAAAAAATAATGACTGAAATTATATTAGCTAAATATAATATGGATTTAGTTACTCATCTTAAATTTATTAAACAATATATATTAACCAATAGATAGATATATGATTTATTATTCTATTCTTATATGTATCTTTTGTATTATATTATAATCATTTTTATTTGATTATAAAAATTCTTTTATCAAACTTATTAATCTATTCAACAATGAAAACAAAATTAAAAGTGAAAATCTCATCAATAAATGTGACTATTTTACTATATAGTATCATTAACACTTATTTTAATTATTTAATAGTTTAAAGCTAATAATAACACTTAATATTCTTAAATAATATCTTAAACAATGAAATAATCTTTTTCCATATAATATGATACATAAAAACTATATTTTCATTTATATCACAAACTTGACAATTTATATAAATTGTTAAGTAATATATTAATTATAGATATTATCGGTGAAAATATGAAATTAGATTATTTATGCACTGGCTTAGATATAGCTGATGATGAACAAGCTATTGAAATTTTTCGAACTATTCGTTGGGCAAATGGTGTTTATTGTCCAAAATGTAAAACCTTTGAAACTATAATGGCAGGTGGAGGAGGTAGTGGAAAACCTTACAGATATATTTGTAAAAAATGTAACAATCATTTTAATGACTTAACAGAAACAATATTCCATGGAAGCCATATTTCATTAGGTGAAGTATTTTATGTTCTACTTAATTTAAATAATAAAAACATTAAACAGATATCTGAAGAATTAGGATGTAGTAGACAAGCAATTCATAGAATATCAAAAATATTTAATAATGAAGTCGAAAAACAAACTGAAAGGAAACGAAATCTATAAAAACTATTACATTTAAGTTTTTTAAATGAATTTTAAAAATTATAGCATAAAAGATATAATCATTAAGTTATATAATATATTATTAAAAAATACTAAAAATATATAAAATATTAAAAATATTAAAAATACTAAATAAAACACACATAAACCGTACTAAAAATATTAAAAGTACTAAAAATATATTTATAATTTATTTATAACTTTGTTTTATAATTATAATAAAAAAATACACTATTCCAAAATAAAACAATATTAATTTCTTAAAAAAAATAAAAAATGAGGAGGATTAAATGGTTAGTGGAACTACAAAAGTTGTTGGAGTAATCGGAAATCCAGTTGAACATAGTTTATCCCCCGTAATGTTTAATGCTGCATTTGAAGCGAAAAAGTTGGATTATGTATATGTTCCATTTAAAGTAGAAAAAAAAGACCTTTCAAATGCAATAAAAGGAGCAAAAGCATTTGGTATTAGTGGGCTTAATATAACCATTCCTCACAAACAAAATGTAATAAAATATCTTGATAAATTTGATATTATGGCAAATTTAATCGGAGCTGTTAACACTATTGATTTTAGTAGTGGAAAATCAAAAGGATATAATACTGATTGTGTTGGGGCAGTCCAAGCTATTAAAGAAGTTTCTACAGTGAAAAATAAAAATGTTGTTATTATTGGAGCAGGAGGAGCTGCAAGAGCCATAGCTTTTCAATTAGCTATTGAAGGAACAAATAATATAATAATAATTAACAGAACTGCTAAAAAAGCTAAATCTCTTATTTATGATATTAAAACACTACTATCAAGTGATTTTAAAAACAATTCCAAACTTGATGATATTAAAATTGATTTTTCACATATCAATTTAGAATTTGATTATGGGAGTTTAGATAAGCTTCCAAAAACTTTAGCTAATGCAGATATTTTAATAGATACAAGTCCTGTAGGTATGCATCCAAACATAAATGATAAACCATTAGCTACAGCAGATATGATGCATTCCAACTTAATAGTTAATGACATTGTTTACAATCCTATTGAAACTTCTCTAATTAAAGAAGCTAAAAAAGCTAATGCAACACCAGTTACTGGAATTAAAATGCTTTTATATCAAGGTGCTGAAAACTTCAAAATATGGACTGGAAAAGAAGCACCTTTAGATGTAATGGAAAAGTCACTTTTAAATTTTATACAATAATCCTTTTATAAATTATACAATAATATTTTTATAATTTTATAAATAATATTTTTATAATTTTATAAATAATATTTTTATAATTTTATAAATAATATTTTTATAATTTATACAATAACATGTTTATAACTTTATAAACAATCCTTTTATAACTTATACAATAATCTGATCATATATGGATAACTATTTAGAAAAAAGAAAAAAGGAAATTCTGAAATTACTTGGAATAATTGGTATTGATACTAGGTTTATTAGCTATACATCAAACACCATCTATATTAACGACCAAAGATTTTCTAAATTTTCTAAAAAGCGACAAGAAACTTTTAAAAAATATTATCCTGAATTTGAGGTTATTAGTTCTACTATTTTTCAAAAAATTTGTGCAAGTGTTTCAAAAGTATTATCAGAAGAATTACATCCTAAATATAATGTACTACTTTTTAAAGAAAAAAATCAAGTTGATTGTTTATTAAAAATAGTATTAGAACCTTATACTAGAAAATATGGGATAAAAATTATTGAAAGTGATTTAGAATATTTTGATTACAATGAAAACAATGACGAAAATAATGATAATAACTGTGAATACAATAAAACAGCTATTGATTCTGTATTAATTTCTTTAACATTAGACGAAGAAGTGAAATCAATATTATCTAATGTTTTTTCAGGAAATGGTATAAAAACAGATAAAGAAAAAACTTATAAAAAAATTAAAATTATTTATCCTTTTATTAATATATCTAATGATTGGATTAACTCATTTTTAAATACAAAATCTATAAAAACCAAAGAAGAGTTTAATAGTTATAATTTAAATCTTAACAATGATTTAAATAATAAAAAAAGCGAAATTAGTGGAAATAATATAAATAATGGAAATAATGGAAATAGTGAATCTAAAGAAAAAAACAAAGATTCAGATATTATAGCTGAATCTTTTATGGGATTTTTAGAAGAAATTATTCCCCAATATAAAGAAAATATTCTAAAATCATCTATTTTCCTTGAAAGTCATATAAATAAAAATAATAAATTATAAAAAATACAAAAAAGAAAATAATAGTAATAATAGTAATAATAATAAAAAAAAATTAGATAATAATAAAAATAATAAAAAATGAAACAAAAGTAAAAATAATAGTTAATAGTAACTATTTATTTACTTAGAACTACTTGGAGTGTAAATTCTAGTACCAAAATCAGCATCTAATGAGAATAACCCATTAGATTCTTTAGTTGCTAATTTTATCTTATTCAAAGCAGAGCCAGCAGACTCTTCTTCTTCTACTTGTTCAGCTACAAACCATTGCAAGAAATTATTAGTTGCATGATCTCCTTCTTCAATAGCTAAATCAACTAAATCATTTATCATTCCAGTAACTACTTTTTCATGAGCTAAAACATTTTCAAATACATCAACAGGAGAATCCCATTCTAATTTAGGCTTTTCAATTTCACTCAGAGTTACTTTTGCGCCTCTTTGAACTATATAATTATAAAATTTCATTCCATGAGATAATTCTTCTTGTGCTTGAACTCTCATCCAATTAGCTAAACCTTCTAAATCCATATTTTCAAAATATGCAGACATAGCTAAGTACAAATATCCTGAATACAATTCAGCATTAAGTTGCTTATTCAATACTTCTTCCATTTTTATACTTACCATAAAAACACCGATAAATTATTAAAAACAAAATAAACTAATTAAAAGAATAAAAAAATATTATTCTTCTTTAACGAATTCATCTTTCTCTACACCACATATTGGGCAAACCCAATCATCTGGTAAACTTTCAAATGCAGTTCCTGCTTCTACACCATTATCTGGGTCGCCTTCTTCAGGGTCATACATATATCCACACATTTCACAAATATATTTGTCCATAAAATCACCTTTTAATTGATTTTTAAATTTTAATAAAATTACATAATATTTATAATATTTTCAAATATTTAAATCAATAGAAAATAATTTATATAATCTATTTATACTGGTTTAAACATTCTTTTTGGAGCACCACAAGAAGGACATTTGAAACTATCGTGTACATCTTCCCATTCTGTACCTGCTTCAATTTTACCTCTTGATTCTCCTACTTCTGGATTATAAATATATCCACAAACTTTACATTTCATTTTTCCACTCAAAAGACACAACTCCTTTTAATTTATAATTAATTTCATTATTGAAATTATATAATATATAATAATATATAATTTTTTATATATAATACTTTTTGATTATTTGATTAATAATAAATTAATTAAATAAAAGTTATTTAACTAAGTAAATAAAAGTTATTTAACCAAAACTACAGGAATATCAAAAGTTTTTAAAACTCTATCTGATACACTCCCTATAATTATCTCATCTAAACTATCATTACCATGATAGCTAATAACAATAGAATCTACTTTAGTTTTTTCAGATATAATTTTCATATCTCTAAGAGGATCACCTGTAATAAGGTGTTCTATAACCATTACTCCTTTTTTTTTACCTTTTTCACTAATCTTTTTTAGAATTTTATTCCCTTCGTCTTCTAAACTATCATAAGAGTAACTAGTATTTTCATTAAGAACATAAACAGCAGTGACCTTAGATTTAAAGTTTTTAGCTATTTCAATAGCTACATCCACAGCTTTATTTGCATATTTTGATCCATCAGAAGGAACCATTATATTTTGAAACATATTAATACCAAATTGTTACACATTAAATTATTAACTAAAATATATACTTTCCAAATATAAATATTTAGTAATATCTTCAATTAATCAAATAGTCTGCTTTACAAAAGTTAACAAAATCATTAGCTAATTTTATTGGATCTCCATCATCGATTATCTTTCCAGCATCCATGAAAATAGCTCTTTTACTAAGCTCTTTTATAAAGTCAATATTGTGAGAAACCATTATTATAGTAGTTTTAAATTCTTTGTTAATATTTTTAATTGAGTTTGAAATTATCCTAAGAGTAATAGGATCTAAATCTCCAAAAGGTTCATCAAGTAAAAGTGTTTCTGGTCTAGAGGATAAAGCTAAAGCTAACATTGCACGAACTTTTTGACCACCAGATAACTCATAAGATTTTCTATTTATAATTTCAATTGGTAAATCTAAAGCATCAAAAATAGGTTTAATTTCTTTTTTAACTGCTTTTTCGGGGAATTTAGGGAATAATTCATCTAAAATATCTGGAAGAAGACCAATTTGTTCAAGTCTTGATTTAGCTTCACTTTCAGGCAAATCTGTAAGTTGATATAACGCATCAAGGAGTTCATCCCCTAATTCTAATTCTTTAGCTTTTTTCCTTGCTTCATTTACAACAAATTGATTTTTAAATCCAAGTTTAGTAGCTAACTGATCTCTTATAGTAGAATGGTGTTGAAGTGCAAATTCTTGATACATAAATCCAATTTTTCTTCTAACTTTCATCCTATTAATACTTGGATCATCAAGATTTACCCAAACAAATCCTTCAGAGTCAACATCTAAATCTTTATTACTTGAATCTTTATTATCTAAGTTTTCATTGCCTGAATCTTTATTGTTTATGTTTTCATTACTTGAATCTTCATTATCTGATTCTTCACTACTTGAATCTTCATTATCTAACTCTTCTTTAGCCAAACTATATAGAATTTCACCCTCTTCAGGATAATCTAAACCTCCAAGCATTCTAAGAAGAATAGTCTTACCTGCCCCACTAGGACCAAGAATAGTTAAAATATCTCTTTTTTTTATTTCTAAATTAATATCTTCTATATCAAGAACATTTCCTCCTTTAAGAAGGAAAAA
This sequence comes from Methanobrevibacter sp., assembly GCA_009784145.1. GTDB lineage: Archaea > Methanobacteriota > Methanobacteria > Methanobacteriales > Methanobacteriaceae > Methanobinarius. The sequence continues at coordinate 4,822 of WRCI01000029.1, read as the reverse complement.
TCTCTTCTGAAGATTAATAGCTTTAACAAGAGTTTCATCACTAACTGTTGAATCCATTTCAATTTTATCATCAAGTTCTTTTAAGAAATCTTGAGTAACAGTTTTTGGATCTCCAACTTCAGTAATTTCACCATCTTCAAGAAGAATCACTCGATTAGCTAAGTAATTATGAATTTCAGGTAAATGAGAAACTAAAATAACAGTAACTCCCAAATCTTCATTTATTCGTTTAATAGAATCAAGTATGCCTTGTTTAGTTCTAGGACATGCCATAGTAGCTGGTTCATCAAGAAGTAAAACTTTTGGTTTTTTAGCTAATTGTCTAGCCATAATAAGTCGTTGTTTTTCACCACCACTTAATACTGGAGCAAAGTGATTTGCCTTATCTTCAAGACCAACTACTTTTAATATTTCCATTGCTTCTGAACCATATTGATCAATTGCAGCTTCTAAATCAATATCTGCCTCATCTCCATATTTAGTACCATATAATTTTCTTATAACATTATTAAAAGTAGTTTCAGGCCAAAGACCAAATGATCTTTGAAGATGAATAGCTGTTGCTTTTCGTAACTTATTATAATAATATTGACTTGAATCTGCTACTACTTCAATATCATCTATAGTTATTTTTCCATTATCAAATTGTTCCACACCACGAAGTATTCGAAGAAGGCTAGTCTTTCCAGACCCACTCATACCAATTATACCTAATATTTCTCCATCTTTGACTTCAAGATTTATGTTTTTTAGAGCAACTACTTCTTCTCCATTATCTAATTTATATGTTTTACTAAGATTTTCAACTTTTATCATGAATACCACTGAATTGTTTTTAAAATGATTGATTAGTTAATATATTAATTTAATTTTATATTTTAATTATTTATAATATATAATATTATAATTATTGTTTTTCATTTATTTAATATTATCTTGAATATTTTAGAAATTTATAAAATTATTATAATTTTTATGAATATTAATATAAAATTTATAAAAAAATAATAAGGATTTATAAAAATATAATAAAATCTATAAAATTATTATAAAATATTAACATAAAATATAAAAGTATAATAAAATTTATAAAAAAATAACAGAATCTATACAAAATTATCATGATACAAATAAAATAATAATAAATATAAATATAAATAAATATACTATTAATAAATACTAGTAATATAAAAATCCTCAAAAAGGTGCTGATTTTGAAAGTAAAACAAAGATACTATCTTAAAAAGAAAAAATTAAAAGAATTAAAAAGAGATTTAAAAGAATACTCCAATATGATTCCAGATAAAGCTAGTGTTGAACTTTTAGAAGTAGATCCTAATCCATTTATACTTATAGATGGGCAACCTTATATAATTGTAATAGATGATAAACCATTTCCAACACTTAAAGCAACATTGAAAAATGATATTGGTGGTAAAAAAGTTACTGTGGATATGGGAGCTGTTAAATTTGTAACAAATGGTGCAGATATCATGAGTCCAGGTATAGTAGCTACTGATGACAATGTAAACATTGACGATATAGTTTTAATTGTAGAAGAAACCCATCATAAACCATTAGCTATTGGAATTGCACTTATAACTGGTAAAGAAATGGTTGAAAATAATAGTGGAAAAGCTGTTAAAACCATACATCATATTGGTGATGAAATCTGGAATTTTAAGATATAAATAAAATATTAAAACAAAAAAATACTAAAACAAACTTAAAATAAAAAATTACACTAAAACTGTATAGAATAAAAAAAATATACTAAAACAAACAATAAAATAAAATAAAAAGTTGCACTAAAACAAGCCATAAAATAAAAAAAAATATACTAAAATAAACTTAAAATAAAAAGTTATACTTAAAACAAGCTATAAAATAAAAAAAATATGCTAAAACAATAAAAAGATGATAAAATGGTAAAATTAAGATATGATGCAGGAAATATAATTAATCCAAATGTTCATAAAATTGGAATAATTGCACTTGGATCTCATCTTGAAAATCATGGTCCAGCACTCCCTATTGATACTGATGCTAAAATAGCTGCATATATTGCACTGCAAGCATCTCTTGAAAGTGGAGCTAAGTTTCTTGGGATTATTTATCCTGCACATGAGTTAGAAGAAATAAAACATGGCATCCATTACTCACTTGAAGAACTAGCTAAAAATATTACAAAAACATTGAAATCAGCAAAACAATATTTAAATCTTGAAAAAATAGTGATTGTAAATGCCCATGGCGGAAATCTTCCATTAGCTATCTGTTTAGATAAAATAGAAGAAAAATTACAATTAGATATCCTACTAAATAATACAATAATTGAAAATGAAGGACCTCATGGAGGTTCTGGAGAAATTTCAATGGGAAAAGTCCTGGGAATTCTTGATGAAGAAGAACTAGAAAATCAAGGAAATATAAGAAAATTTGGAGAAGTAGGACTTTCACAGTTTACTGAAGCTAGAAAAAATAATCCTAATATAGAAGAAGGAGCTTCTGAAATAGAAAACAATGGTGTTTATTTAGATTCTAACTATGGTCAACAATTACTAAATTTAGCTATTAATGCAACTTTATTAGATGTTGAAAAGCTATTAGATTATTAAAAACAAAGATTTCACAAAATTAAAATAATAAAAATTAAAATTTTTGATTAATATGACTAGATTTTTAGAATCAATTTTTGCTTTAATTAACTAGTATAATACTACTAATTGTTTGTGGTTTCATCTATAGGTTTAGATACACTATTATCTGTAACAGAATCTGGATTATTGTTGTTATTATTATTATTATTATTATTGTTACTAGATTTTCCACCAGAATTACTACTTGAATTACTTTCTTTTTGAGAAGAAGTATTCGTGTTTGAACTATTATTAACACTATTAGTATTGTCACTATTATAATCATTTGAAAATGATATTACACTATCATTAGAACTATTTTCATCGCCCCAATTAAAAGAGTTATCATTATTACCATTTTCATTATTAAAATTGAAAAATTCCAATGGCATTATAGTACCTGTAGTTAAAGCTGCAAATGAACTCATTGCAAAAGCTAAAATAGCTACAATAAAAATGACTAATACTTTAGCTGATCTACTTTCTTCCAATATATCACCTATTTTAAAATGAAAAATAATTTTTATAAAAACTATTATTATAAGTTTATAACCCCAATATAAATTATTATTGTTGTTATTACCATAAATTTATTATTGATTATATTTATAATTACTTTTATTTATAATTATCCTTTTTGAGGAAAAAATTTATATTTAAAATTTTTGATTTTAAAAAATATTTATAAAAAACTAAAATACTCTAAAATATTTATAAAAAACTAATATACTATAAAAAAATATTCAGAAAAAAACTAAAATACTCTAAAATATTTATAAAAAACTAATATACTATAAAAAATATTTATATATTATAGTAAAAATGAGTACAAAAAATGAAAACAATAGCTAAAGCTTATCAAATTGATTTAGATATAAAAAAATCACAGTTTATTTGTAGAATATTTCCTGTTAAAAACTCTAAACAAGCAAAAGAACTAATATCTTTAATATCAGAAAAATATAGTGATGCAAGTCACAATTGTTCAGGATATATATGTTATGATGGTGAAGGTTATGATGATGATGGTGAACCTAGTGGAACTGCTGGAAGACCTATAATTAATGTTTTAAAACAAAATAGCTTAGAAAATATTTTAGCTATTGTAACAAGATATTTTGGTGGAATAAAGTTAGGTACTGGTGGACTAGTTCGAGCTTATAGTAAATCTGTAATTGAAGCAATAGCTATAGCTGATATTATTGAAATGGAACTTTATGATATCTATAACATAAGTTTCACATATGAAAATATCAAGATTATTGATAATGAAATTAGAAATTATAATATAACTATTTTAGATAAAAAATTTGAAGAAAAAATTTCTTATAATATTGCCATAGGTAAAAATAAAGATATAACTCCTTTTTTTGAAAAAATAAAATCAAAAATAAATAGTGAATATATTAAAGAAGAATACTTAAAATTAGATAACTGAAAATGTTAAAAATATAATAAAAAAAATGAACAAAATAAAAAAGAATAATACTAGTTATTGAGACTATTAGTTCCCACTACCAGTATTACTACTACTTCCGCCACCAGTATTAGAACTAGTGCCTTTGTTACTTCCAGTATTACTACTGCTTCCACTATCGCCTGTATTGCTACTACTTCCGCCGCCAGTATTAGAATTACTGTTTCCACTGCCAGTATTACTATTACTTCCTCCGTTTCCTGGAGGTTCTGGCTCAGGATTAGGTTCTGGCTCAGGATTAGGTTCTGGCTCAGGAGTTGGTTTATTGTTACTAGGAGTGCTTGGTCTAGTAGGTGGGGCAGTTACAGTTTCATTCGTAGTATTATTAGTATTATTAACATCTAAAACAGTTGTATTAGTTGCATTAGTCTCATTATGATTATTGTCCATTCCAGAGAAAATAAGAGCATATGCAAATAATCCAAAGAGAACAACAGCTACTACTCCAACTATAATCATGATTAACTTAGAATCACCTTTATTCATTTGATATCACCTATTAATTAAAATATGACAAGTTATAAAAAAATGTCTAATAATTTCTAAAGTTTCTTATTTTATAAAAATTATACTAATTTTACATATAATAAAAAAAATTATATAATCATATGAAATATATAAAATTTTTTATATATAATCTATTATTTAAACTCATTATTATTAAATTTAACTAAAATTCTTTATTTAAATAAAAATTTACATTAAC
>WRCI01000028.1 GCA_009784145.1 Methanobrevibacter sp. | reverse complement strand
GACATTACACCAATACCAGCACAAAAAAATACGAACGCCCTGAAAATACTCCACCAAGAAAAAATCCAACTAATAATCGCCGAAGTTTTTAAAAATAAAAACAAAAGAACCTTAACTTAACAGGTGTGATGAATTTCCATGAAATTTAATTTTATTTACTTTATACAATAAAATTCTTTTTTAATAATCTTCATATAAATATTTAAATAATTATTACAATTTTTTAGCCATATAGGGACCCTTTCTTTCATAAGCAAACTTACGATAATAATTTCTAGCTCCAATTCCACTTGTGATTAATATTTCATCTTTATTGTTTTCTCGAGCTATTTCTTCTGCTTTAAAAAGGAGTTTTTCACCAAAACCTGTGTGTTGACCAGCAGTTTCTCCTTTTGAACCTATTTCTAACATATTTCCGTAAACATGAAGTTCTCGAACAATTGCAGTATTTTTTGTAATTTCTTTTCTATGAGCTTGTGGAGATGGAAAACGCAGTCTTAAAAAACCAGCTAAAGTTGTTTCTTCTTCATCTTCGAAAGACAAAAATATCTCTTTTCCACCTGTAGCTATATAATCTTCTCTAAATAATTTAAAATCATCAATATTGATTTCAAGTTTTGTTTTTGATTTATTTATTCTGTGACCTAATTCTCTACATCTTATACACTTACAATTTAGAGTTTCTTCTTCAAGTCTATTATAAACTAGCTCACCAAGATTTGATTTTCTCACTCCTGCTTCTATTAGCTTTGCAGGAATATCTCTTTGGATTCGCATAGTTCTTACCCATTTAGGAAGGGTTTTTTTAATTTTCACAATTAAATCAACGGCTTCCTCATCAGTATATGGAGTATATTTTCCTTCTTTCCATAGATTATAAAGTTTAGATCCTTTTGTTACAAGACAAGGATATATTTTTAACATATCTGGTTTGAAATTTGGGTTTTGAAAAACTTCTTTAAACATTTCGTAATCTTTTTCTGGATTTGGGATTTTTTCTGTTTTTGAATTTTCTTCAGAATTTGGGAATTCTCCAGTACTTATATTTTCTTCTTGAAATGAAGTGAGTCCTGGCATAAAGTGCATAGCTACCTTAATTCCAGAGTCTCTAAGTATTTGATTTGCCTCAATTACATCCTGAACACTATGTCCTCTTTCCATTTTTTCATAAACATTATCATAAATTGTTTGAACACCAAGTTCTACTCTTGTAACTCCAATATTAAGCATTCTGTCAACATCTTCTTGTTTACAGTAATCAGGTCTTGTTTCAAAAGTCATTCCTATACATCGAACTTTAGCTATTTCATTAGCTTTTTGAACTTCTTCTAATAAAACATAATCATTTGGAAAATATGTTTTAATACTTACTTTATCTTCATCCCATCCACCAAAATCATTCATAGCTTTTAAACATTGTGAGATGAACCATTCTTGATATGATAAGTCTCTAGAAGGGAAAGTTCCACCCATAATTATAAGTTCTACTTTATCTATGGGATGCCCAACTGTAGATAACTGCTGAAGTCGATTGTAAGTTTGAGTGTAAGGATGGAAATCAAACATTCTTGCTCTAAGTGCTGCAGGTTCTTCTCCAGTATAGCTAGGTGGAGCAACATCACTTTCAGGACAATAAAAACATCTTCCATGAGGACATTTATGAGGATGACACATTACAGCTACAATAGCTACTCCAGAAATGGTTCTAGTTGGTTTTTTTCTAAGAACATGAGACACTATTTCTCTTTCTTCTTCAGTTGCATATTTTAATATTTCAATATTACTAATAAATTTTGGAAGATTAAAGTCTCTACAGATTTTCCGTTTAGCTATTTCTAAATCACGTCTTGTAGATAATTTACCTTCTAAAATATCCTCAATTATTATTCGACATGGTTTTTCCATACCTATTTCTCCTATTTGTATTGTATTATAATCATATTTTTATTCTATTTTTATTATTTCTTACTTTATACTTTTAATTTTATAAAATTTTGCTTATTTTAAATTTTTGATTTAGAGTTTTTTAAAAAAATTTCTACCTCAAATTGTGTATATTATAAAAATAAAGAATAAATTAGTGATTATTATGGAAAAAAAGAAGAAATTAAAAAGAGAAGATTATCCATTTTTATCTGATGAAGATTTTGAAAGGATGCAAGAAATAAATGATATGGACGATGAAGAACCTTATTTTTAATAATATTATTATTTTTCTTTATTTCTATCTCAAACTCATTTTTTAACTTATTTTACATTTATTCATTAATTTTATTATTAATTATAAAATTTTATTTAAAAATTATTCTTTAATATTATTTCAAATTACATAATCTTATTTTAAACTTATTCTTTAATTTTTTAAATAATTTAAAATAATTATAGATAATTATATATAATTTTTATTACATAAATCTTTAATAACGTGTTATAATTGATAGTATATTCAATATATTCTAAACTTATATAAAATATTAAATAATTGTATAATATAATTTATAGGGGATAATAAAATGAGAATAAAAGAATTATTAGGGATGCAGGTAGTGGACATTGATGCAAAAGAAATTGGAAAAATTGAAGATCTTGAGTTTAATGAAGCTACTGGTCAAATTAATAAAATAGGTATTAATTTAAAGAAAAACATTCTATCAAGTAATGAAGTATTAGTTCATTATGATAATATCAAAAGCATTGGAGATTATGTTTTATTGAAAATTAACATAGAACCAGATGAATAATTGGTTTATTTTAAGGAATAATTGGTTTATTTAATGGATTATTGGTTATTTTAATTAACAATTATTTCATTGTTTTTTAGATTAATATTAGAAGGGATTTTTATGCAAACTACTGATGCAAGAGGAAAAATAATTGAAATTGGTTCTTATATTAGGTATGTTGGAACTGGAACAATTGGTAAAGTTGATGATCTTAGATTTGATCAAGACGGTGATTGGGTTAAATTAGAAGATATTAATCTATGGTATTCTACTGATTTAGTGGAACTTGTGGATGAAAATTCAGTAAATATTAAAGATAGTCACATTAAAAGAGATCTTGATGTCGAAGAACTTAAAGATTTAGCTAGTGAATTAGATGAAGCTTCTTTAACTTCAGGTGGTGCTGAAGGAGGAGGTTAATTATATTTGTTTATAATTGAATTTAGTTATATTTTTTTATAATATTAAGGTTAATTATATTTTTTTATAATAGAATCTTTGTTATATTTGCTTATATATTAAGATTAATTATATTTGTTTATACTAAATTTGGTTATATTTATACTAAATTTGATTATATTTGTTTATAATATTAAGATTAATTATATTTGTTTATACTAAATTTGGTTATATTTATACTAAATTTGATTATATTTGTTTATAATATTAAGATGGATTATATTATTTGGTATTTTTTAGTATTATTGGAGAGGAAATAATAACTGGAGAAATAAATTAAAAGAATGGAGTTTATTAGATTTAAAGGTGTGAATATGGAAAACAAAACTATTATAGGAATTTTGGCAATTATTTTCGGTATTTTAATAATGGTGTTCCCTTTTATAAGTCAAGAAGTGTTATCTGCAATGGCTGGGATTGGTATACTTATTTTAGGTATTTACTTCCTTATTGCAGGACCTAGTGTTTGGTCTTTAAGTAAGGCAGCATCAATTCTCTATATAATTATTGGTATTTTAGGATTACTTGCTGGAATAATGTTGATAGGTAATGTATTATTATTTGGTGCATTAGTGAGTTTATATTTATATATAACTGGGGTTATGTTATTGTTTGGAGGTCTTATTGGTTTGTTAGCAAGATCTGATATGATGACAAAAGCAGCAGCTGTATTAATGATGATTTTAGGTATTATAACCATAGTTCTGGGATACTTTGCATTATTAAGTCCAATTTATGTAGCTATTATTTTAGGAATCAGTTTAGTCATTGATGGTATATCTATGGTTATAGGAGATTTTAGCTAATATTTGAATAATATTTAATTTATGAGTTTTAGAATATTTTTAGAATTATATTTTTAGAAATATACTTTTATAATTATATTTTTAGAATTATATTCTATTATCTTATAATTTTTAATATTTTTTCCTCTCTTTTTATTTTTATAAAATTAATACCAAATTATCCTTTTTTTATTAGTTTTATCATCTTTTTTCATTAAATATTATACAAATTCTTATAAATCTTTATTTATATTATTTTTTACTTTCATTTTATTATATAATTTACAAAATAAAGATTATTAAATTTTTAATTAGAACAATAACTTATCATAAAATTTAAATATTTTTAAAGACAAATATTTCATTGATTAACTATAAAATTAGTTATATAATAGAATTGTATGATTACTATAAAAGTAGATTCACATGATTACTATAAATAGTATGAAATATTAATAAATTAATTAAGAATTTAATTAGTATAAAATTTATTTAATTAGTATAAAATTTAATTAATATTAAAAATTAATATAGTATTAAAAATTAATATAGTATTAAAAATTAAGTAATATCTAAAATGATATTATAATAATATATTTTAATTCATATTCATGTATGTGGAGGATAAAGAATGTTAAAAGTAGAAGTATTTACATCTCCAAGCTGTCCTTATTGTCCAATGGCAGAAAAGGCTGCTGAAGAAGCTAAAGGAAAACTCGGGGATGAAATGGAATTGGAAATTATTAATATAATGACAGATAGGCAAAGAGCTATTGATTATGGCATAATGGCTGTTCCAGCTATAGCTATTAATGGTGTTGTAGAATTTGTTGGAGCTCCGTCTTTTGAAGAATTAATGGCTAAATTAAAATGAGCATAAATTTAATTATTTTTATAATTTTATTCATTTTTTAGCATATTGCTATTTAAAATAAGTATTTTTTACTTATTTATTTATTATTCATTTTTTTTTATTTATTCATTATTTTTATTTATTAATTATTTTTCTTATTCTTATTCTTATTTTAATATCAAATTCATTTCAAATATTTTAAATATTACCATTTAAATATACTATTATATTTAGATTATATAGAATCATATAAAATTAAATTATATAATATAAAATTAGATAGTATAGAATTATATAAAATTAAATTAGATAATATAAAGTTTGGATTATTATATATAGATTAAAAAGCTGTTTTCTATGAATAATAATAATTTTAAGGAATTTCAAAGACCTTATGGATTAACTACTGGAACATTAGCTACTGCCGCATCTTTAGCATCTTTAAAAAAGATATTAAACCCTAATGAAAATCAGGATTTTGTTGAAGTTAAGAGTCCTTTTGATGAAATTCAAGTGGAAATTGAAAGTTGTGATTTAATAGATGAAAATATAGCTAAATCTTCAGCAATAAAATATCCTTACAATGATCCAGATGTTACAGTTAATTTAGCTATTGTTTCTTCTGTAGAGTTAATTGATAATAATGGTAGTGAAAACTTAATTAATAATAAGAATAGTAAAAAGTTAATCAATAATGCAAATACTAAAGATAATATTATTATTGAAGGAAGTTCAGGTGTTGGAATAATCACAAAACCTGGTCTTCAAATTCCAGTAGGCAAACCAGCCATAAATCCTGTTCCATTAGTTATGATTGAGGAAAATTTAAAAAATCTTGTTCCAAAGGGGAAGATAGCTAAAATTACAATTTCTGCCCCAGATGGTGAAAAAGTTGCTAAGAAAACTATGAATCCTAAGTTGGGAATCATTGGTGGAATTTCTATTCTTGGAACTACTGGAATAGCTAGAGCCATGTCAAATAAAGCTTATAAAGATTCACTTCTTTGTCAATTGGATATAGCTATAGCTATGGTTGGTGAAGGAATATTTGATAAATCAAGTCTTGTTTTTGTACCCGGAAACATTGGTGAAAACCTTGCTTTAAAGAATTTAGATATTGAAAAAGATCAAATTATTCAAATGGGAAACTACATTGGTTTTATGTTTGAAGAAGCTAAAAAAAGAGGAATAAATAATTTCGCTCTTTTTGGTCATATTGGAAAGTTAGTTAAAGTTGCTGGAGGTATATTTAATACTAAACATTCAGTAGGTGATGGAAGAAGAGAAATAATAGCTACTCATGCAGGTTTATGTGGTGCTGAGAGAGAAACAATTCAAGCTATTTTTAATTCAAAAACAACTGAAGAAATGATTAATATTTTAAGAGAAATAAATATTGATGAAGAAGTTTTAAATAGTATTGCTTCTAATATTAAAAAAAGATGTTTGGAAAGATTTGATTTAGATATTAATGTAATACTTGTAGATATGGATGGAAATCAATTAAATTCGGAAATTTGATTAATTTAAAAATTGGATTGATTTTAATTTGATTTAATTTTATAAAATTTGATTAATTTTATAAGATTTATATTATTATTATTTAGAATTTATATTATTATTTAGAATATAAATTAATTAGTTATCTAAAAATTATTATATTATCTAGAAATTATTATTTATCTAAAAATTGAATTTTTTTATTTATATAATACTTTCCATCTGCTTGGAAAAATAGTATTATTATAGATATAGATAATATAATTAAAAGTATTATAATAAGATTAAAAATATTTTATAGTAGAGATAAAATGAAAATAGCTATGGTTGGTCAATTCCCTCCTCATATTGGAGGTGTTGGAGTTCATATTCACAGTTTGTCAAAAGAACTTTTGAAAAATGGTGAAGAAGTTTTTGTAATTACGTATCCTCATAAAGATATAAAAAATGATGAAAATGAGGAATATATGGATTACAATGGGATTAAAGTTATAAGTACTTATGGAATCAATATTGGGGGTATTAGAAGCTTATTTTATACTTTTTTTGGAACCTTACAACTTATCAAAACTGTAAGAAAATATAATATTGATATTATTCATGGGCATTATCTTTTTCCTGGAGGACTTATAGCTGTTTTAGCTGGAATCTTTACCAAAAAGAAAGTTTATGTTACTGCTCATGGTTCAGATATCTTTTGTTTATATCCTCAGCATAAATTTATGCAACCAGTTATAAAATTTGTTTTAAAAAAAGTTGATGTTGTTTTAGCTGTTAGTGAAGCTTTAAAAGAAGAAATATTAAAAATTAATATTCCAAATATTGAAAATAAAGTTAAATTAAATTGGAATACTGTTAATATTAATGAATTTAAACCAGAAGATGATTTAAGTTTAGATGATATGCAGTCACTTAAGTCTTTAAAAAAAGAATTAAATATTCCTGAGAATAAACATGTTATAATTTTTGTAGGTAATATAATTAAAAGAAAAAATGTAGCTACTATTTTAGATGGGAAAAAACATTTAAAATCAGATTGCACTTTAGTTGTAGTGGGTGATGGTCCTCTTTTAAGTAATTTGAAAGAAAAAGCAAAGGATGAAGAAATTAGGGATGTTATATTTACTGGTGCAAGAAATGATGTAGCTGATTTAATCAGAATTTCAGATATTTTAATTCTTCCTTCCTTTTCAGAAAGCTTTGGATTAGTTTTAATTGAAGCATTAGCTTGTGGAAAGCCTGTAATTGGGAGTAATGTTGGAGGAATAAAAGAAATTATAACTAAAGATGTTGGTTTATTAGTTGAACCTAATGATTATAATGGATTAGCTAATGCTATTGATTTAATTTTAACTGATAACGATTTAAGAGAAAAATTTAAATTAAATGCAAGAAATCGAGCTATTGATTTTGCAGAAGTAGATATTCCTTATTATGAGGATAAATTAAATGAAAAAATTAAATAGGATTGATTATGTTAAGAATACTTTTTAAATAGCATTATAAATTTTTTTAAAATAGTATTATATACTTTTTTAATATAATATTATATATTTTTTTAAATAGTATTATATATTTTTTTAAAATAGTATCATGATATTTTTTTAAAAAATTATCATATACTTTTTTAAATACTATTCCTCTATTTTGATTTTTTATTATCTATACGAAAATTTTAAATAGTTAAAGTAATAAATAAAATATAAATAGTATTAAACACATATAATTTTTAAATTTTATAAATTAAGGATTGATTTGATGAATAATGAAGAGTTTACACATTTAACAGAAAAAGGAGTACATATGGTAGAAGTTGGTAAAAAAGAAACTCAAAAAAGAAAAGCCATAGCTACTGGGAAAATAAAACTTCAAGAGAAGACTATATCTATGATTGAAAACCATGAGATTAAAAAGGGAAATGTCCTAACAACAGCTCAAATAGCTGCAATTCAAGGTGTTAAAAATACAGCTAATATGATTCCTCTATGTCATCCTTTAAACATAACTGGAATAGAAGTAGATTTTGAAATAAAAAGTACTGAAATAATATGTACGGTTAGTGTAAATTCTATTGGACAAACTGGTGTTGAAATGGAAGCTATCACTGGAGTTAGTTTAGGACTTTTAACAATATGGGATATGGTAAAAGCTGTTGAAAAAGATAAAAATGGTCAGTATCCAGATACAAGTATTACAGATATTAATGTAATTAAAAAAGAAAAAATTTAATATTTTTAATTAATTTCTTTTTAATCTAGTTTGTTTTTAATTAAATTATTTTTAATCTAATTTGTTTTTAATTTAATTTATCTTTAAATATATGCTTAGGATTGATTATTATGGAAACTCTTCCTAAAAAAATAAAAAAAATAATAAATGATTGTTATCCTTATATTGAAGAGTTTAATCCTGCTCAAAGCCATGTTATTGATTCAGGATACTTGGAAAATAGGGAAAACTATGTAATAGCTATTCCTACTGCAAGTGGCAAAACTGTTCTTGGTGTTATGGCTGCTTTAGAATCTATAATAAAAGGTGGAAAATCTGTTTATGCAGCTCCTTTAATTTCAATTCAAAATGAAAAAGTCAAAGAATTTAAAAAATTTGAAGAACATGGGATTAAAGTAGGTAAACACCCTTCTTCATCTGATTTATCAGTAATGGTTTTTGAATCTTTTGATGCACTTACTCGCTTCTCATGGGATACTCTTCGTGAAGTAGATACAATAATCATTGATGAGTTTCATATGATTGGGGAATATTCTAGAGGACCAACTCTTGAATGTGCTATTACAAGAGCTAAAATAATCAATCCAAATCTTCGAGTTGTTGCTTTATCAGCTACTTTACAAAACATGAGTGAAATTGAAGGATGGTTAGATGCTAAAATAGTTGAACATGATTATCGTCCAGTCCCACTTAATAAAGAAGTTTTAAACACAGAAATGTTTAATACTACTAATAAAAATGAAGTTGTTGTAAAGATTGTTGAAAAAGCTATTGAAGAAAATTCTCAAGTTCTTAGTTTTGTTTCAACTAGACTTTTTACTGAAAGTTTAGCTAGCTATGTAGCTGGGAAAATAAAGAAAAAAATCACAGCAGATCAAAATAAAAGGTTTAAAAAAGTTGCTGAAGCTATACTTGATGTTCCTAAGAAAAAAGGATCAAGACCTACTTCTACTTGTTTGAAATTAGCTGAATCTGCTGAAAAAGGAACAGCTTTCCATCATGCAGGTCTTTTTAATGAGCAAAAAGAGATTATTGAAGATGAATTTAGAGCAGGTAATTTATTAATGATTGCAGCCACTCCAAGTTTAATGTATGGAGTTAATTTACCTTCAAGGTCAGTTGTTATTCGAGATTATACTCGTTGGACTTCTCAAGGTCCACAATCAATTCCTGTTTTTGATTATGAACAAATGTCTGGAAGAGCTGGAAGACCTCAATATGATGATGTAGGTTTTTCATACATTATAGCTAAGTCTTTAGATGAAGCAGCAGACTTACAAGATAGATATGTTAATGGTGAAGTTGAAAATACAAATTCAAAGTTAATTGAGAATAAAGATGCAATATATAAACAAATAATATCTCAAATAGCTTCAAATCTCTCAAAAACTCCTGAAGAAATTCAAGAATTTTTTAAAATGACTTTTTACGGATATCAAATGGCAAATAATCCTTCAATGGCTCTTTTTGCAGATGAATCATTAAGATTTGAAATTGAATCTGCATTGGAATTTTTACTTCAAAATGGGATTATTCAAGCTACTCCAAGTGGTTTAAATGCAACTCCTCTTGGAAATTTAATAGCTAAATCTAATTATACCGTTGAAACTGCAGTTAAACTTAAAGAATATGCTAATCAACTTGAAGAGTCTATTAATGATAATGAATTAATATATCATTTAGCTGAAACTCCTGATTTACCTTTAATCTCATTTAAAAGCAGAAAAAGTAAAGAACCTGTAAAGGAAATGATGGCTAAAAAAGGACTTTTTGCAGTTAATATTGGAAATCCTGAAGCCACAGCTGTGGCTTTAATTGAGTGGATTGATGAGAGAAATGAATATGAAATTGAAAATGCTTATAATGTTTACTCTGCATCAACAAGACGATCTGCTTATGAAGCATCTCTTCTTACTAAATTCCTTAAAAATATTTTAGAAGCTCTTGGGAAATATAGCTATTCTAAAGACCTTGATTATTTATCAGCTAAACTTTACTATGGTGTAAGAGAAGACCTCATACCTCTTGTTCTTGGTGTAAAAAGACTTGGAAGAAAAAGAGCAAGAGCTTTAGTTAAAGTATTTGGTGATGATCTTAGACCATTTTCAGAAAAACAATTACAAAAAGTCGATGGAGTAGGTCCAAAATTAGCTAAAAGTGTAAAAATATTTGTAGAAAATTATGATAGTTAGTTCAAAATAAAGTGAATATATGTAGGTAAACATTTTATATGATAAACTAGCTAATTACAACAAAAACATTCATAGATAAATTTAATAGCTAGTTAAAACATAAGTAATATGTTATTATTTAAATAATATATTATTATTTAAAAATTTATTTTAAGGTTGGAGGAATCAATATAAAAGAAAAATCAATTATAAAAGTACTTCTCATGTTAATTGTTCTTGTATGGGCAGTATATTTTATAAACCCCCTTGATGTTAATTCAGTATTTGATTCAAGCATTAATCCTGATAATGTGAATATTACATTTACTGGAGATGTGATGATGGGTCGTGGTGTAGATAAACATATAAAAGAGAATAAAGATGTTTTTGCAGGAATTATCAACTTAACTAAAAGTTCTGATTTAACGGTTATTAATTTAGAAAGTCCTCTTACAGATTCCAATGACGGAATAAATAAAGAGATTTTATTAAAAACTAATCCTAGTTATACAAATATTATTAAAGAAGCAGGGATTGATTTAGCTACTTTGGCAAACAACCACATTGTAGACTATGGAACAACAGGTCTTTTTGACACAATGAACAATTTAAAAAACAATGGCATTGATTATGTAGGTGCAGGAGCTAATATTGTAGATTCAAACAAACCAGTTTATTATACAATTAAAGATAAAAAAATAGCAGTTATTAGTGCATCTGAATTTGATGGTCCAAATTGTCCTGCTGCTACACAAAATACTGCAGGATTTACTCCACTCACATCCAACTATCTTAAACAAGCTATTGATGAAGCTAAAATTCAAAATGCTGATTACATAATTTGTAATTTTCATTTTGGTCAAGAATATGTAAATACAGCTTCAGAATTTCAAAAAAAGATGGCTTATGAAGCTATTGATCAAGGAGCATATGCAGTTATTGGTAATCATCCTCATGTAACTCAAAGTATTGAAAATTATAAAGGAAAGTTAATATGTTATAGTTTAGGAAACACTGTTTTCGATCAAGTACTTCCAGGAACTAAGGAATCAATAATAGTTGTTCTAAATATCAATAATAATACTCCTTCTTTAGAGATTTATCCAATGAAAATTGTAGGAACTTATCCTCAATTAATGAATACTGAAGAGAGTAAAAATTACCTCGATAAAGTACAATCTTATTCTACCAATGTAACCATAGAAAACAAAGACACTGGCATTGGAATCATAAATTTTTAAACCATAATTTTTATTTTAACTTCAATTTCTTGATTTTTAATTATATTTATATAATATTGAAATTTTATATAGTATTGGAATTTAATAAAATTAAAATTTAATAAATAACTTATTCCTTATTATTTATTTAATACAAGTGATTTTATGAAAAAAATAGTTAGATCTCCAGGTTCAGCTACTATTGTTAATGCAATAGCTACAGGACATGGTTCTGCATTTGGAATTAATCTTGATATAAAAGCAAAAATTAAGACAATTGATTCAGGTATTGTCTGTAATCCTGATTTAGATGTTGATACAAGTCTTATGGAAATTTGTGCTAAAAATGTCTTTGATTATTATGATATTGATTTAGATAGTGAAATTGGAGTTAGCATATCTACACAATCAAATCTTCCACCTGCATCAGGACTTTCAAGTAGTAGTGCTATTTCAAATGCTGTTACTTTAGCTGTAAGTAAGATTGTAACTAGTGAATTTGATAAAAAACCTATGAATGATTTGGAAATTATTAATTTAGCTGTTGATTCATCTCTTGAAGCAGGTGTTACAATAACTGGCGCTTTTGATGATGCTACTGCCTCTTATTTTGGGGGAGTTACTGTTACAGATAACTTCAATCGTGAAATTATTATAAAAGAAAAAATGTCTGACCACAAACTATTAATATATATGCCAGATAAACATAGTATGACTGCAAATTCAGATGTTGAAAGAATGAAATTATTAGCTCCATTGGTTGATATGGCATTTGAAAAAGCTTGTCAAAGAGAATATTATAATGCTTTAATCTTAAATGGAATTTTATATTCTAATACATTAGGTTTTGATACTAATTTAGCTATTGATGCTCTTGAAAAAGGAGCTATTGCTTCTGGTCTTTCAGGAACTGGTTCTGCTTTTGTAGCTATTGTAGATGAAAAATCTAAAGATTATGTTAAAGATGTTTGGAATTCATATACTGATTCTGGAAGAATTATCGAAACTAAAGTGGATAATTTAGGAACAGTGGTTATAAAGTAAGGATAGTGAATCAATGAATAAAAAAGAAGCAGAAAATTTATTAAAATTATCAAGAAATGAAATTGATAGGATTGATAAAGATTTAATTGATTTAATTCACAAAAGAACTTCTTTAGCTAAGGATGTAATTACTGCTAAAATAGCATTAAATATGGATATCTATGATCCAAATAGAGAAAAGGTTATACATGAAAAGATGCAAAAATTAGCTAAGGAAAAAAATATTGATGAGAATATTATTATTCAATTAACAAACATCCTTACAAATTTAAGTAAATTCGAACAACAAAAATTTGTTGATAAACTTGATAAAAGTTGAACTGATTAAAATTGAATTTATTAAAGTTTTACTAATTAAACTTGAAATTAAAGTTTAATGAAAAAATTAAATTAATTAAAATCAAACTGATTAAAATTAAGGAAAAAATTAGAAAGGAGAGATATAATGGGAAATATTAGGACTTCATTTGTTAAAAGAACTTCAAAAGAACTTATTGAAATTCATCAAGGTGTTTTTACTAATGATTTTGATAAAAATAAAAAATTAGTAGCTGAAAAGTCTACTGTCAGTACAAAACACTTAAGAAATAAAATAGCTGGATATATAACTAGATTAATTAGACAACAAGAAGCAGAAATGTAAGTTTGCTAACTTAGTCTATACTATTTTTTAATTTTTATATTTTATTATTTCTTTTAAATTTTATATTCTTATTTTTTTTAAATTTTATTAATTATTATTTTTCAATGTTTAGCTTTTTTATACTTTATTTTAATTTTAAACTTATTAAAATTTTTAAAATTTAAATTATATAGTCTATGTTATTTTTTTTTAAAAATAGAATATAATAAAATAAAATATAATATAATAGAATATAATAAAATAAATATTCACTATTATGTTAATTATAATAAAAATTATTTTCAACTAGAAATTCAAAAATGAAAAAATATTTTATTTAAATAAAACATAAATATTTTTAATATATTTTTATTATAATATTATTTATAATTATTATAAATAAGAATAAAATTATTATAAATAATAGTAAAAATTATTATAAAATAAGAATAAAACTATTATAAAATAAGAATAAAATTATTATAAATAATAGTAAAAATTATTATAAAATAAGAAT
>WRCI01000027.1 GCA_009784145.1 Methanobrevibacter sp. | reverse complement strand
TGTCCTGGTTTCAATGTTTTTATCTTAGAGTTATCAATCCCCATTTTCCAAAAAGATTTTTTTTCAGAAGCAAAACAGTTATAATTATTTTTTATATCTAAATTAGAAGTATTATCTAAATTTAAATCAGTGGTACTTTTTATATTTAAATTAGAAGTATTATCTAAATTTAAATCAGTTGTATTTTTTATATTTAAATTAGAAGTATTATCTAAATCTAAATCAAATTTATTAGTTAAATCTAATGGAGAATAATAATATAATGGACGAATTCCTATAGAATCTCTTACTAAAGCTAAATTTTCACTATCAAATATAGCAAAAGTATAATCACCATCTATTATTTTAATAACTTTTTTAATAGATTCTAAAAGATCATTGTTTTCTATATAAAAACTCTTTATTAATTCAAAAACTAATTCATTTTCTTTATTTTTAGTATATATTTGATTATTTTTTTCATTTAAAAATTCATTAATTTCATCTATATTATAAATAGTTCCATCAATTATAAAAACTAAATTTTTGTCAATAAGGGGCTGTAATGAGTCAATGTCTTTATTATAATTACTTCCAATTCCTAAATTATAGTATGTCTTTCCAAAATCAGACCTACAACATTCTTTATTATAAACAGTACTATATCTAGAAGATAAAAAAATTCCAGATTTTGAATTTTGATTTTTCATAGAATTCATTATTTCGATTAATAAATTTCCATGAAAATTCCCTTCTAAACCTCCAATTCTAGTCATAATATCATCAACTTTAGTTTTAAAAGGTCAAAAAAATAACAATTATATGAATTAATTGATTTGGATAATTAATAAATAATTTAAAAAGTAATAAAAAATAGAATAAAAATTTTAAAAATAATTTTAATCAGTTATTACGACATCAGATCGAGACCAAACAAATTTTTTTCGTTGCATTTCTTCAAATATAGAGGGGTTATTATCTTTAAAAACTTTCAAATCATTTTTTATCTTAGCAGATTCTTCAGCAGTTATACCTATATTTAATAATTTACTACTATATTGTCTGTATTCTTTAAGATTTTTAATCATTTCAATCACTACCATTAGTATATATAAACTATTATATATATTTTAGCTTACAATGAATTTCATTTCCTTTTTTAGCATAAAATTCTAATTCAGTACCTTTAGGTAATAAGAATTCAATTTCTTCAGGTCTTTCAGAATATTGTCTTATATAAATTCCTTTAGTTCCTTTAATAGCATCAATATATGCGATAATTCCATTTTTACCAGCATACCATTCTGCAACTCCTTTATCAAAACTAGTTGAAGTATAACCTCTATCAATAATTTTCTGCCAAATTTTAATTTCACCAAAAGATTCATTTAATCCTCTATGTAAAATAGTATTTTTAACAAGTGGTACATGATTATTATCTAAATTTTTCACTATATTTTCAAATTGTTCAGTATTTAAACTATATTTCTTTTCTAATTCTGAATTCCACATACCTTTATGATTTCTAAGACATTCATTAATAACGTTACTGTCTTCAGAATATTTATACATACTATTTTTCACATTTTCAGGATACTCTCGATTATATAATCTATCTAATTCATTTATTTCTTTTTCAGATAATTGATAATTTATTTTTTCAATGCCATTATGTTCATTATTAAGTTCTTTATTTTCTTTTTCATCATTATTTAATGAGTTTTTATTTTTTATTTTTTTCTTCATATTTATTCTTCTTAAATCTATTATATTTAAATGTTAAGTATTTATTAATCTTTATTTCAGATAAAAGTGAAATAAAATATGAATATGTTTTTTTTAAGTCTTTATAAAATTTTAAGTGGATAATAAACTTTTTTCATGAAAGTAAATTTTCAGTTAAATGAAGAATTTTTTTTATAAAAAATGAAAAATTTGAAGATGTAATTTTCAGTTAAATGAAAATTTTTTTAATAAATAAAAAATAGAATTATAAAAAAATAAAAGTTATTGATTAATTATAGAATAGTGTAATAGAGTAAAATAGTTATTGAATAATATAATAAATTATTTTCATTATTTATTATTTTTAATATCCATAATCTCTTTTTCTAAATCTTCTTGTTTTTTAATAATTTCTTTTAATGTTTCATCAATTGGATCTGGAAGTTTTTGGTGATTATGGTCAATTGCACACTCTCTATCTTCATGAACTACTTTTCCAGGAACTCCTACAACTGTAGCTCCATTAGGAACATCATTTAATACAACTGATCCTGCTCCTATTTTAGAAGCATTACCTATTTTTATGTTTCCTATTACTAATGCTCCAGAACCAATAACAACTCCATTTCCAACAGTAGGGTGTCTTTTTTCTTTAATAGCACTAGTTCCTCCAAGAACAACACCTTGATATAATAAAACATCGTCTCCAATTTCAGATGTTTCTCCAATTACAACTCCCATACCATGGTCTATAAATATTCTCCTACCAATTTTTACTGCAGGATGTATTTCAACACCTGTAAAAAACCTATTTATACTAGAAACAATTCTTGCCACTAAAAACCATCTATGAGTCCATAATTTATGAGCTATTAAATGCCACCATATTGCATGTAATCCAGAGTAACAGAAAAAAATTTCTCCAGTACTTCTTGCAGCAGGGTCTCTTAAATGTACCATAAGTATGTCTTCTTTAATTCTATTAAACATATTATCAGCTCATAATATTATAGCTATCTTTTTTTTTAAATATTCTTATTAAACTTATATAAATTATTTAAAAAAAAGAATAATTATATAATTCTTATATTTAAATTATTATTTATTAATCTTTTTATAAATATATAAATACAAAATCTCTAAATTTTGAAAATAAAAAGATTATACTAAATTTTACTAAAATAATATAGTTTACTATATTAAATATATTTTATTTATAATCAAATATAATTTTTATATATTAAATTATAATTTTTATATATAAAATATAATTTTTATATTAAAATATAAGAAAAAATCTAATATTTCATAAAATTTATTAATAATGAAAATTATAATTATATTATTATAATTTTTTAACTTAATTATATTATTATAAAATCATAATTATAAAAACTAATTAAACAATAAAAAAGGCGATTTGTTCATGAAAATTGAAAAAGATGGTGAAAAAATCCTAAAAGATTTTTCTAAAACACTTGAAAGTATTTCTGATCTTGAAGAAACTCATTATATTATAGATAATGTAAATTTAACAGGTGAGGACAAAGTTAAAAGAAAAAATCCAGAAAAGATTTTGGAAAATGCTAGAACAGATAAAGAAGGGAATATATTAGTTAAAAAAGCAGAATGGATTAATTAACTTATTATATTTAATTAATTATCTAATTAAATTAATTATTTATATTTAATTAATTATCTAATTAAATTAATTTTTATATTTAATTAAATTAATTATTTATATTTAATTTGATTATTTATATCTAATTAATTATCTATATTTATTTATATAATATTCTGATTTAAGGTGTGTTTATTATGAGAATGAATTTACTTTTAGAACTCCAAGATGTTCCAGGACAATTAGTTTCTGTACTTAGTCCTATTGGTGGACTTGGTGCTAATTTAGTAACTGTTATTCATCAAAGAGATTTTAAAAATGAAAAAGGAATGATACCTGTTCAAATTACAGTAGAAGGTGAAAGAGATAATCTTAAACAAGTTATTAAAACACTTAGTGCAATGAACATTACAATTTTAGAAATAGATGGAGTACTTGTAAAAGAAAAAATAAGTTCCATTCTAATTGGTCATGTGATTGATACAGATATTAAAGATACTATGGATCAGATAAATGCACTAAAAGGAGCATCTGTAGTTGGTCTTGATGTTAAGTTAGAAGATGAATTAGAATCTTCTGCAATGATTGTAGTAGAATCTGATGTAGATAAAAAACAAATAGTTTTAGATAAAATTCAGGACATAGCTAATAAAAAGGATTTTTTAGTTGTTAATGAAGTTTAAATTATTAGCTTAGTTAATAATGAAGTTTAATTTATTAAGTTATTTAATAATGAGGTTTAATTTATTAGCTTACTTAGTAACTATGTTTAAATTCTTATATTATGTGTTAATAAAGTTTAAATTCTGTATTTGGTGTTTTCATAGTATATTACAGGAGAATTTTTCATGAATGAATTAAAAATTATTTTAATGGGATTTGGAGCAGTAGGAAAAGGAGTAGCTAAAGCAATCTCAGTTAAAAAAGATAATATTAAAGAAAAGTATGGTGTTACTCTTAAATTAGTAGCTGTAGCTGATTCATCTTCTTCAGCTATTTCAGAAAGTGGATTAGATGAAGATTTATTACTAAAAACAAAGGAAACAAGTGGAAACTTAGCCAGTTATCCTGAATTTGGTTCAAAGATTAATGGTGAAGAAGTTTTAGATGTTGTTGAATATGATTTACTTGTTGAAGCTACACCAACTAATATTAATGATGGAGAACCTGCTAAATCATTAACATTAAAAGCATTTAACTCTAAAAAAGATGTTGTAACTTCAAATAAAGGTCATTTAGCTTTATTTTTCTCTGAAATGAATGAAGTTGCAGAAAAAAATAATGTTCAATTTAAATATGAAGCTTCAGTTGGTGGAGCAATGCCAATAATCAATTTTGCTGAGGAAACACTTCCAAGTTCAAAGATTTCTTCAATTATTGGAATTTTAAATGGAACTACTAATTATATTTTATCTAGAATGACTTCTGAAGGTTCTTCTTATAAAAATACTCTTCAAGAATCACAACAATTAGGTATAGCTGAAACTGATCCAACTCAAGATGTTGAGGGTATTGATGCAGCTTGTAAAACAGTTATTTTAGCTAATTCAATTCTTGGAATTGATGCTACTTATAGTGATGTTGAAGTTGTAGGAATATCTAAAATCACATCAGAAGCTATTCAACTTGCAGATAAAGAAGGTTATTTAATAAAACTTATAGCTGAAGTATCAAAAGACGCTCTTAAAGTTTCACCAAGACTTGTTAAGAAAAATAGTCCTTATGCTGTTGATGGAACTTTAAATATGGCGACTATTAAGACTGACCTTGCTGATGAAGTTACTGTTGTTGGAAAAGGTGCAGGATCTCTTGAAACAGCTTCAGCCATGTTAACTGATGTTATTAATATTATTAAAACTAAAAATTAACTAATTTTAAATTACTTAATTTAAATTATTTAATTTAGATTAATTAATTTCAATTAATGAATTATTCTTTAATTAATTTAGACTAGTTAATTTAGATTATTTAATTTTATTAATTGATTTAGATTATTTAATTTCAATTAATGAATTACTCTTTAATTAATAAATTTTAATGGAATTATTATGAAATATGTAATTTTAATAGGGGATGGTATGTCTGATTACCCTTTAACTGAATTAAATGGTAAAACTCCCCTTGAAGTAGCTAATATACCAAATATAGATGAAATTGCAAAAAAAGGAAAAGTGGGTCAACTTCAAACAATACCTGAAAACCTTGAACCTGGTTCTGATGTAGCTAATATGAGTATATTTGGATATGATCCTCAAAAATATTATACTGGAAGAGGTCCTCTAGAATCAGGAAGTATGGGGATTAAAACTGCTGATGATGAGGTTATTTTTCGTTGCAATCTTATAACTGAGGAAAATGGAATTTTAGATAATTTCAATGCAGGACATATAAGCTCAGAAGAAGCAGCTTCCTTAATTGATTCACTAAATGAAAAGTTTTCAAATGAATTAAATCCAAATATTGGAGATAATGGTGGAAAATTCTATTCAGGAGTTAGCTATAGACACCTCTTTGTTAAAAAAGGAGCAGAATTAACTTCATTTAAGACATATCCTCCACATGATATTGTTGGAGAAAACATTGATGAATATACTAACTGGAATGATGAGTCTGCTTTAAAAATTAAAAATATAATGTTAAAATCAAAAGAAGTGTTGGAAAACCATCCTGTAAATCAAAAAAGAAGAGAAAATGGACAAAAAATAGCTAATATGGTTTTTTTATGGGGGCAAGGTTTACAACCATCTTTACCTAAATTTAAAGATGTTTATGGGCTTAATGGGTCTATTATTACTGCTGTAGATTTATTAAAAGGTATTGGTGTTTTTGCTGGGTTAAATAATATTGATGTTCCTGGAGCTACTGGATACTTTGATACTGATTATAAAGCTAAAGGTGCCTATGGAGCTAATGCTCTTGAAAGTAGTGACTTTTTATTTGTTCATGTTGAAGCTCCTGATGAAGCAGGACATGAAGGTAATATTGAGGAGAAAATTAAAGCTATTGAAAGAATAGATAAGCATGTTTTAGGTCAAATTATGGATGAAATACCAAAGTATGAAGATTATAAAATAGCTGTTCTTCCTGATCATGCTACTCCTATTGATGTTAGAACCCATACTAGAGATTTAGTTCCATTAGCTATTTATGATAGTACAAGTTCAGCAGATAATGTTCAATATTATACTGAAAATTCTGTGCTTGATGGTTCATTAGGTATTGATAAAGCATATAATTTAGTTAAAAATATGATTAATGGAACTTAATCATAATTTAAAAGTTAGAAAATTTTTAATTTATATTATATAGCTATATTCTTATTATTAACTTTATTTTTATTAATTACTACTTTTTATTAACTATTTTCTTATAACTATCAAATTTTATTAACTTTATTTTTATTAATTACTACTTTTTATTAACTATTTTCTTATAACTATCAAATTTTATTAATTTTATTTTTATTAATTACTACTTTTTATTAACTATTTTCTTATAACTATCAAATTTATTTCAATAATCAAATTCTGCACTTTCTTCAATATCTTTCCAGTTAGTGCTAAACCAATTATGAGTACGTTTTAAACCTTCATCAAATGAAATTGAAGGTTTATATCCTAATATATCTTTTGCTTTTTCAATTGAAGATAAGAGTTTTGTTTTTGCATCCCAATCACGTCTAGCTATATAAGATATCCCTTCTTTATTACCAGTTAAAGTATTTACTTTATTAGCCATTTCTATAACTTGATGATCCTCACCAGAACCTAAATTAATAGCTTCACCTATAGCTTTTTCTTCAATACCCATAGCTAAAAGACCATCTACAATATCTTCTACAAAAGTCCAATCTCTAGTTTCACTTCCATCTCCTGTAATTGGAAGAGCTTGGTTTGTCATAGACCAATAGAAAAAGTTAGGTATTACATTTCTATATTTACCTGGAACTTCACCAGGTCCAAATACATTGAAAAATCGTGCATTTACAATAGGCATATTATAGAGATTGTTAAAATAATTTGTATAAAGTTCTCCAAGAAGTTTAGTAACTTGATATGGTGTATGTAGTGAGATTGAAATATCTGTTTCTTCAAATGGCATTTTAGAATCAAGCCCATAAACTCCACAACCTGAAGAAGAATATACAAATCTATCCACATCAGTTAGCTGAGCATATTGAAGTACTTTTAAGATTCCTATTCCATTAACCATTAAGTCATGTTCAGGATTATCTACACTATTTTGATTAGCAAAATGTGCTGCCAAATGAAATACATGAGAAGGTTTTTGTTTAAAAACTCTTTTTAATACAGCATCATCAAGGATATCTCCTTTGATAAATTCAATATTCTCACCAATAGGTGTATTCCATTCATATGCAGAAGATAAATTATCAAGAATAATAACTTTCTCTACATCAAGTTTAGATAATTCTTTTGTCAGATTGCTACCAACACAACCTGCACCTCCAGTTACTAAAACAGTTTTATCTTGGTATTCATTAATTTGGCTCATTTTAAACCTCTATTGTTTTAAAAATAATTTGATTTTTATAATAATTATTATTTTATATATTTTATAAATTTGTATATCATTAAAAATTTTATTTATAATTATTAATAAGCTTTATTATTTCAATTTCATATATAAAAATAAAAACTACACTCTTAAGATATTATTTAATATGATTATTATTTTATAATTTTTTATAAATGAATAGTAATACTAAATATAAAAATTATAATAAATCATTGATAATTATTGAAAAAGTCAAAATCAAAATAATTATAATACAAATAAGTTAATTTTTATTAATTATATTTTTGTTCAAATCAATATATTTTTTATTATATATAATAAAATATGTAATACTCATAAGCTATAGAAATTTAAGAGTATAAAATTTTAAATAAAACATTGATATGTATATAAATATCATTAAATAATATACAACAAACATTAAAAATAATGCTATTTTATTTCGTTAAACCTTGGTTTAACGAAGTAAAAAAAATTAGCTATATTTAATAAAATGAAAAATACTTAAAAACACACTGGTTTTGATAGTTACATATACATGTAGTGATTGAAATATAGCTATTTTTCAAGAAAAATGTTTTTTTGAAGAAAAATTATAAAAAATTTCAAAAAAATAAAACAAATTGCTTTAAAAAAATAAAAAGTATAGTGTTTAATAATTATTAAAAAATCATATTCAAAAGTTCGCCTAAAAAATATAAAATTCACTTAAAAAAATATATTGTATACAAAAATTTGTAAAAAAATAAGTATTCACAACATCATAGAACTTTAAAAAAAGAAAAAAAGAAAAAAAAGTAGTTGATTTAAAAAATATAGAAAAATAAAGATAAAAAACTATTTTCTAGCTCTACCAACTCTTCTAGCAATTACAAGTTCTCCAACTGCAATCAAACCAATGAAAAACTTTTCAAGTCCTCCTGTACCCCAAATAGCTTCTCCAAAAGTTGAATTTTTTATTTTCCTTTCGTAATCTTCAGGTCTTATATGTTTACCAGTAGCTCTACGAGTAATTATTGCAGATGCTTCCATTAATTCATCCCAAGAAATACCTTTAAGTTCATTTTCCATAGCTTCATATATGCTAGAAACTTTAATATCATAAAGAGCAGATAATGTTTTTACAATGTCAAAAGAACGAATAACTCCTGTAACAACACCCTCATCATTGAGAATAGGAATATTAGTTAATTTTTTATCTGAAGTTGCAATAACAGCTAGTCTAGATGGATCATTTTCATGTAAATATTTAACTTCTTCCTTAGGGTGCATAATATCCGAAACTTTATTGGCACCTTCTCTTAAACCCCGAATAACATCTAAAGAAGTTAACCATCCTACAAGTTTCATATCATCACTAACAACAGGAGTTGTAAATTTTCTTGTTTTTTCCATTTTTTTAGAAACATCATCTAATGTATCATCTCGATACACATAAATAAAATTTTTATCCATCATATCTTTTGCTTTCATTAAAATCCCTCTAATAATAATATTATTAATCTAATAAACATAATATTCCTGTTTTTCAATTTTAAAAAATTCATGGTTTCATATTTTAAGATTCATTGCATTTTATATCTTAAAATTCATGGCTCAATATTTAAAACATCTAAATTTTATTTTTATCTAAAATAAATGTAATTTTTAATTATCATCTACATTTTCTAATGTTAAAGCATTAACTGGACATTTACTAGAACAAACATTACATCTAATACATTTTTCTTCATCTAAAATTATTTTATTTTCTTCTAATCTAATAGCTTCAGCAGGACAAGTTTCTTCACATAAATAACATTGAACACAAGTATCTTGATTAATAGAAAGTTTTCTTGTTTTAAGTATTGGTCCTAAAATACGATCCAAACTTATTATATTTTCATTACATAATTTAACACAAGAACCACAGCCAATACATAAATCTTTATCTATAAATGGATAGTCTTTATCTTCAAGGAAAGGATATTCGATATTTTCAGATTCTTCAATAAATGACTTACTTTTAAGAGTAATTGCATTTGTTGGGCAGAATTTAATACAATTGTCACTATGTCCACAATTTTTACATTTATTTCTATCAATAGATATACTTTCCATTCTAAGAACACGGTGTGGAACTTTAATTTGTTCTAATTTGTATTCAACACCATCAAGTTCTTCATCAACAACTGATTTTGTTTCCATAACATAAATACATGATATTGGGCAACTTTGAGCACAAATTTCACATTTAACACAATTATCTTGAATTTTACTTATTCTAAAAGGAGTTGAAGGGGAAATCGCATGAACTGGACATTCTTCAAAACAAATGTTACATCTAACACAACGAGGAGAAACAGTGAAATATTTATCATTAACTTCATAAGGTCCAATATCGACTTTAAAATCATCAATATCATCATCTAAATCTACAGATTTAAGTATAACTTCACGCTGCAAATCTTTCATATCTTTTTTAAGTTTAACTTTCATAATTCTACCTCTTGTATTAGAACAATGAGATTAATTAAATTTATAATAGTTTTAATTTTATATTAATTAATTTTATATTAATTAAATTTATATTAGTTTTAATTAATATATATTATTATCTTTTTCTAATAAGCTATTTATTTAAAATTCTTTTCTTTTGTCTTATTTTAATAATATAAGAATTTTTATTACTTAAATATTATATTTCAACTTAATCTAAATCAATATTTTTTTCAAAAGAATTTAATTCTTCTAAATTAGGAAGACCTGAAGTTCCAATATTTTCAACACATTTAGAAGCCACCCAATTTCCAATTAAACAAGATTTTTCAAGAGAGTAACCTTTTAAATAAGAATACAGAAATCCTGTATTAAATGAATCTCCTGCTGCAGTTGTATCTATAACATTAGTTTCAAATATAGGGACTTTTACTTCTTCATCTTTATTATTAATACCATAAACACTTTTATTTCCTCTTTTAACAATTACTGTATCTATCCCATCATCTAAAACATGAATAGCTAAATCCCTGAATGTTAAAGGAGGATCATTTTCTATATCAATTCCATCAATTTTAGAGTAATAATCTTCAAATAAAAGTTTGAGTTCAGTTTCATTAATAAGAAGAATATTAGTTCTATCGATTATTTTTCTAAGAGCATTAATGCCTTTTTTAGCATAGCTCATTCCAGGATCAAAACTTAAAATTACTGAATCTGGAAGATAATCTAAAAGATCTATTTGTGCATTTAAAGATTTCCCAATAAATGATGTGAAATGAATAATTTTAGTATTAATGGCATGTTCTATGTTAATTTCATCAATTGTTATTTCATCATTAACTCCTGCATCAACATAAAGAGCTCTTTCACCTTCCTCATCAATAAATCCTAAAACTTTACCAGAATTTCCTTTGTCAGCTTCAATTAAATTGTTTACATAAACACCTTCAGAAATAAGGTTCATTTCAAGTAATTCTCCTTCTTCATCATCAGCTACTTTTCCAATGTAAGAACTTATTAATCCTAAACGAGAAAGACCAACGATAGTATTAGCTGCAGAACCACCTGGATTAAAATCAAAATCTTTAATATAACTTTCTTCGTCTTTACAAGCAATATCTTTAACATAATACATTTTATCAAGATTTAAAGCACCAAATCCTATTACATCAGCTTTAATATTGTCCCATATACTCATAAAAGATTACTCCATTATATGCTTATTCATTATTCCATTGTATATTTATTTATAATACTCATAAAATATCTAATAAATTAATGTTATACTCTCCAAGTTCTCCCTTAAAGTTTCCAGCAGATATTTTAACAATATCTTCAGCAAAATCACTTTCTAAAACAGCTTCAATAGATTCTTTCATAGCTAATTTAGCTGTTTTCATATTAATTCCATTAATAACAATTTCTGGAATATATTTAACATTATCAGGAACTTTTGAAATATTTTCAATGTCTTTTTTTAAAGAAGGGCAATATGGATGATTAGTTGTAGGTCCAATCCAAGGATAATTAGTTTCAACTTTAGATGCTGCAGAACATATTCCAAAAGGACTTATTGCTCCTTCAATATCCATTATCGTATCAATAGCTAATTTGCCAGCACCTAGTACTGCTTCTTTACTTTTACACATATACCAAAAGTTAGCACCCATCACACCTTCACCATATGAAAGTTTAGATTCAATCTGAAAATCAGGAACAGCTATAGGAACATTAATCATCTCACGATTGAACTTATTTTCTGTCCATTCATAACCATCTCCACAATGTCCAACTTGTTTCATCATTCCAATAGAACCTTTTATATCTTTTTCTGTAATATAGCTAAACATACGAGTAAATGGTTTTACAAGAACATCTTGACGAATCCTATAAGAAAGTTCAAGTTCATATTTATCCATATCATCAAGACCAAACCAATATTGAACAATTGCTCCTAAACGACCATCAGGAGTATTGTCTTCACTTAAAAAACATTCTACTCCTCCTTCAATTCTCCCAATAACTGCTCCTGGAGTAGAAGTAGAATCATATGCAGCTTGTCTTAAAGTATCTTCATCTTCAGCTGTAATCAATGCTCTTATATATTTCCCAGAAAAACATTCTGCAAATGTATCTTCAATTTTATTATTATAATTTTTATTAAGCATTTAAACACCATAAGTGGGAATAAAATATCTAAATCAACTAATTTTATAATAGACTATTATATATTCAATATTTAAGTTAGGATTAATAGTCTATTGTACACTCCATATTTAAATTAAGAATAATAAACTATTGTATAATTCTATATTCAAGTTAAGAAATTATATATTATTTAACCTAAAGAACCTATCTCATGTCCTCTGATTTTTTTTCTCATTTTTAAACTTTCAGATGTGATTCTTTCAATATTATCTTCATTAACTATTTCAATAATAGGTAAATCTTTATCTTTGAATATTTCATTAAATTCCTCAATTAAACTAAAGTTTATTCTAAAGCTCTCAAAAGCACGTTTAGTATCTTTAGAATAAGATTTTACAAATTCTAAAATATAATCTTTATTAAACTTACTATGAAGATCAACTAAAAGTGAGGTAGCTATTGTATTATCTGAAACTATAGCTATTTCGCCTTCTTTAATAGCAACATCATTTCCATTAAAAGAAATAGCTATGCCTCCATTTTGTTTTGTAAACCTTAATGGTTCAACATCTGTATGGCTATCACCAATATATATTACACTTTTAGAATCAACCTTAAATTTTGATAAAATATTTTCAAGAGCTATTTGTTTACCAATTCCTCCAACAATATTTATACTATCAGTTAATTTAGCTATCTTCATTTTAGGAATTTCTTCAAAAAATATATTATTAAGAGTATCTACATCTAAAACACCTGTTTTGGACTCTTTTTTAGCAATATCAATAATTAGCTCTCTAAAATGAAATAACCTTTTTTTTTCTTCATCAGAAACTTCATAGCTATCTAAATCAAGTATTGTATAATAAGTATTTTCAATAGGAAAATCAATACTATTAGAAATAGCTTCAATATATTGACCATAGCTAGTACTAATAATAAAAGAATCCATAGCTTTTTTAGCTAAATCAAGAGTATTTGGAGCACCATTTACAAAAAATATATTTTCCTCAGAAAACTTAACAATATCTTTATTAGTAATATCATAAGCTTTAAAAAAAGGTGCAATAAGTTTAAGAGTACTGCCAGAATGATAATCTACTTTTTTAGCTATGTCTACTAAATAATCATCAAATAAACTAATGATTCTAAAGAATTCGTTACCATTAGGAATAAATTCAGCAGAAATCTCATAAGCATTATCATTTAAAGATAAGGGGCCTTCACAATCAGTAACAAATAGTTTTTTTACCAATATAAAAATCCTCCATATATAAAATAAACATTTAATTAAATTATTTTTTTTTATTAAATAACATTATTTTTATATAAAT
Source organism: Methanobrevibacter sp. (assembly GCA_009784145.1). Taxonomy (GTDB): domain Archaea; phylum Methanobacteriota; class Methanobacteria; order Methanobacteriales; family Methanobacteriaceae; genus Methanobinarius. The sequence goes on along the minus strand of WRCI01000027.1, from coordinate 348 downwards.
AAAATTATTCCGATTATATAAATAACATTATTTTTATATAAATATACTGAATTATCATATACTATTATAAAATCTAATATAAGACTATAAAATATACAATTAATCTATAAAATTATAATATAAATTTATAAAATATAATATAAATATATAAAATTATAAATTAAATATATAAAATATAATATAAATATATAAAATCTAATATAAAATTATATATTATAATATAAATCCATAAAACACTATATAAAATCTTAAATTATTATATAACTCATAAATATAATATAAAATTTATAAAATATCTTATAATATTATATAATATTTATTATATAGAACATGGATTTATAAATTATT
>WRCI01000026.1 GCA_009784145.1 Methanobrevibacter sp. | reverse complement strand
TTATCTCAAGAAGAAACAAAAAAAAGAGTTACTGATGCATTATCAAGAGTTGGAATGGAAGGATATGAGAAAAAACCACCTCATCATCTTAGTGGAGGACAGAAAAAGAGAGTAGCTATAGCTGGAATATTAGCTATGGGTCCTGAAATTATGGTTCTTGATGAACCAACTTCTGGTCTTGATCCTAAAGGAGCTTCTAAAATACTTAAACTTCTTTATGAACTTAACAATGAAGGTATGACTATTATTATATCTACACATGATGTTGATTTAGTTCCAATATATTCTAGTAAAATAAATATAATTCGTGATGGTAAAATTATAAAAGAAGGAACTCCTCATGAAGTATTTGATGACGTTGAAGTTATTCGTGATGCTGATTTAAGATTACCAAGAATAGCCCATCTTGTAGAAATCTTAGAGAAACAAGATCATGTAAAAATATCTAACTCTTATCCTTTAACAATTGGAGAAGCTCGTAAAGATTTCCTAGATTATATTGAAAAATGACTTTTTAATAATTATTGAAAATTTCTTTGTTAGTTTATAAGTTTAGATAATATAAATTTAGTTGTTTTATATTCTTTATTTAATAAAATATTAATTAAATTCAGTTAATAAATGGTGAATAAATGAGAATTGGTATTTGTGATACAACATTTGCTCGTTTTGATATGGGTAAAGTAGCTATTAATGAGTTAAAAGCCAATGCTACTGATTTAAAGATTGTTCGAAAAACTGTTCCTGGAATTAAAGATCTTCCAGTTGCTTCTAAAAAACTCATTGAAGAAGAAAATTGTGAAATAGTCATGGCTCTTGGAATGCCAGGACCTATGGAAAAAGATAAAATATGTGCTCATGAAGCTTCTACAGGTCTAATTCGTGCTCAATTAATGACAAATACTCATATTTTAGAAGTTTTTGTCCATGAAGATGAAGAAGAAAAAGACAATTTACTTAAAACTTTAGCTGAAAATAGAGCAAGAGAACATGCTCAAAATTTAATTAAAATGATGTTTACTCCAAAACAAATGGAAAAAGAAGCAGGAATGGGCATACGTGAAGGCAAAGAAGACGCAGGCCCATTATAATCTTTTAATTTTTTATATTATTTTCTTTTAATTTTCAATTTTTTATATTATTATTTTTGTTTTTATATTATCATTTTTTATATTATACTTTTTAATTTTGTCTTTTTTTTTAATTTTTAACTTTTTATACTATAATTTTTCAACTTTGTATTTTTCAAATTTTTAACTTTTTATATTATAATTTTTTATACTATATTCTTTAAAGCTATTCTAATATTTTCTCAATTCGACGATCTGGAATTATCCAGATTAGAGCTACTGTTAAGTATAATAATTGAGAAAAATGTGGTTCCATTAATGCAAGACTAATTGCGACAATATAAAGTATGAATGATATTTTTTCTTTTCTTCTATGACCTATAGCTTTTTTCAAATCAGAATCTTCTCCTTCAACTTTAATAATTTCTCGTTGAAGAAAATAATATGATAAAGATGCCATTGCAAGTACTATTCCATAAAATACTGTAGGCCAAGCTTCAAAATGATTTTCTGCCATCCAAGCAGTTGTAAATGGCATTAAAGATACCCAAAATAGCAACACCAGATTTACCAACAAAATTTTTCCTGAAACTGTATGTAATGCTTTAAGAAGATGATGATGGTTATTCCAGTAGATTCCTACATACATAAAACTAAGTACATAACCTAAAAATACAGGTATAATTGGATATATTGCTGAAAGTTCAGCACTTGTTGGAATTCCTAATTGAAGTACCATTATTGTAATAATGATAGCTAATACTCCATCACTAAATGATTCAAGTCTATTTTTTTCCATTTTTATCATACCTTTATTTTCATATTAAAAGAAATGATTTGATTTATCTTGTAATGTATACAAATTTGATTTTTAAGATATTTATATTTTAATTGAGAATTTATTATATTTTTAATTGAAAATTATTTTAATTATTTTAATTGAGAATTTATTATATTTTTAATTGAAAATTATTTTAATTATTTTAATTGAAAATTTATATTTAAATATTCAATAAGTTTTTTAAAAGTTTAATTTAAATACAATGTTAGTTATATTATTTTTATATAAACTTTATAATAATTATATAGTATAATTCTTTATGATAATATGGTAAATAAAGTATTTAAAAAAGATGAAAATTCTAATCTTCAGGAAAAAAAGGGGGGTTTAAAAACTAATAAAGAAATATTTATTGTTGTCCCAGCTTTTAATGAAGAAAAAACTGTTGGTCCTATTATTGAAGAAATAGCTTCTTTAAATTATAATGTTGCTCTTATTGATGATGGATCTAAAGACAGTACTTATGAGATAGCTAAAAATTCACAATTAAAATATCCTAAAAATATTTTTATTTTTCAACATATTATTAATAGAGGACTTGGAGCTGCTTTAAAAACTGGAATGAATGCTTCTTTATTATTAGGTGCAAAATATGTTGTCACATTTGATGCAGATGGTCAACATGATATTAATGATATTCCTAAAGTTTGTAAACCTTTGATAAATGGAGAAACTCAAGTAGTGATTGGTGCAAGACCTTTTGAAGATATGCCTAGTTCTAAAAACTTTGCAAATACAGTTATGAATTTCATAACACTTATTTTTTACAGAGTTAAAGTTAAAGATTCTCAATCAGGTCTTAGAGCATTTAAAGCAGATGTTGTTCCTAAATTATCTCTACTTTCAGCAGGATATGCAGTTTCTTCTGAATTTATTAGGGAAATTAGGAGAAACCATCTCAGTTTTGAAGAAGTTACAATAACTACAATTTATACTCCTGAAACTCAAGCTAAAGGTACAAATGCTATAGTTGGTCTTAAAATATTAGTTAAAATGATAATTGATTTATTCAGATGATTGTTTACTTAGAAAATTAATGTATTAAAATTAAAAATAATATTAAATATTCAGATGATTGTTTAGTTGGGAAATTAATGTATTAAAATTAAAAATAATATTAAATATTCAGATGATTGTTTAGTTAGGAAATTAATGTATTAAAATTAAAAATAAAATTAAGTTTAGAAGGTGTTATTATTTTTGAAAATATATTGTTATATCAGATTTTAGTTATAATAGTGGCGATATTAGCTATATTGTTAGTATATAATAGATTTCACGCGAAAAAAACTTCATTAAATACTTTTGTTTTGTGGACATTACTGTGGATATTGTTAGGAGTATTTGCATTTGTTCCAGAATCCACTGGTTTTTTTGCAGAAATGTTGGGAATTGGTAGTGGTGTGAATCTAATATTAATTTTTGGTCTTATTGGTGCTTATTATTTAATATTCAGAGTTTATCTTAGAGTTGAAGCATTAGATCAACATATTACTGATTTGGTCAGAAAAATAGCTATTGATAAAGAAATTAAATATAAAGAAGATTTCGAGGATAATGAAGATTAGTTTAGGATAAAATGTCCTTAAATCTATTTTTATATTTATTTAGTTATTTTTATATTTATTTAGTTATTTTTATATTTAGTTAAGTATTTTTATCTTTAGTTAGTTATTTTTATTTTATTCATTTTTTTATTTTTATTTTAAACTTTTTTTTAATTTTTTATATACCCTATATATCTTATATATTTTATAATTTTTATATAATTTTTTAAAAAAATAGAAAGAAATATTTAATACAAAAATAAATATATAATTATTATAAATTATTATATAAAATAAAATTATTTTATTTATATAATCTTATTATACTATTATAAAATTATTTAAGATAGAATCAATAATTTATTAAATCTTCTATCTTTAATGGTGAAACAAAAATGTTATATTTTAGAGGATGCACTACTCGTGAAAAATTAAATACTATTTCTGATTCTACTGAAAAAATTTTAAAATTAGCTAAAATTGACTTTTATTCTTTAAAAAATGAAGGATGTTGTGGATCTGTTCTTCTTAGAACAGGTTCTACTGAAGAAGGAAAAGAACAAATGGAAAATAATTTAAAAATTTTTAAAGACAAACAAATTTTAGTATCTTGTGCAGGATGTTATAAAACATTAAAACATGATTATAAAGAAATTTTAGATGTAGAATTAGATGTAATTCATATTTCTCAACTTTTAAAGGAGTTATTAAATAATCAAAAATTATCTGATAATCAAATAAATAATAATGTAATTCAAAAAGATGAAGTTACTTATGTTACTTTTCATGATTCTTGTCATTTAGGACGACATTTTGAAATATATGATGCTCCTAGAGAGGTTATTAATTATTTTTCTAATATTCAAGAAATGAATAATATCAAAGAAGATTCAAAGTGTTGTGGTTCTGGAGGAGGTGTTAAATCAGCTTTTCCAGATATATCTAAGTCAATTGCTACTTTAAGAGCTAAAGAAGCTGAAGCTACAGGATGTGACATATTAATTACTTCATGTCCATTTTGTAAATTAAATCTTGATGAAAATTCTTCTTTGGAAGTTTTAGATTTAACTGAATTTGTTTTGAAGAGATTAGTAAAGGAGGATATTAATGAATAAAAAAGAATTAGAGTCAATGAGAAATTCTTTTAAAACAGTGTATGATAAAAGAAAAGAATTATTAAGTAATCCTCAAACTAAAAAACTTCAAGAGAGAGTAATTAACATTAGAAAAGAAGCTATTACTAATAATAAAGAGCTTCTTGAAATAGCTAAAAAATCTTTCAAGGAAAATGATATTGATTACTATTTTGCAGAAGATGATTCTAAAGCTAGAGATATCATTTACAATATTATTAAAGAATGTGCTAATAATGAAGGTATTTTTGATGAAGGTATTTCTGATGAAGATAACAATAATGACCTCATTACAATAGCTAAATCAAAATCAAATACTCTTGGCGAAATAGACATTTCAAAATTTTTAAAGTTAAAAGGAATAAGTCTTATTGAAACTGATTTAGGAGATCGTATTTTACAATTAAAAAGAAAAGATAATAAACCCATTCATCCAACAGGACCTGCTGTTCATTTAAGTGTTAATGATATTGCTGAAATTGTTAATAATGCATTGGATAAAAATGTTCCAGCTGAGCCAAAAGCTATTATGGAACTTGTTAGAGAAGATGTATTAAAGAAAATAGCTAAATCTTATATCGGTTTAAGTGGTGCTAATGCAGTAGCTAGTGAAGATGGATCTCTTGTTTTTGTTCATAATGAAGGAAATATATCTCTTATTTCCCTAATGAAAACCCATATTGTTGTGGTTGGAATTGATAAGTTTGTTCCAACTATTGAAGATGCTATTTCAATAGCTAAACTTGAAACTAATTATGCAACTGGTTCTAAGGTAACATCATATATTAATGTTGTTTCAGGACCTTCTAAAACAGCAGATATTGAAAAAAAACTTATTAAAAATATGTATGGTGCTGAAAAAGTCGCTGTAATCATTTTAGATAATGGTCGTTTTGAGGCTCTTCAATCTGTTAATGAATGTTTATTGTGTATTGGTTGTGGTAGTTGTATTTTAAGCTGTCCAGTTTATAATGTTATTGGAAATGAATTTGGATTTAACAATTGTTTTGGAGGTCGAGGAGTAGCTATGAGTAATTTCATTGAAGATACTAAAACTAGCTTTGATTCTGGTCTTTATAAATGTACTTTGTGTGGTCTTTGCACAATTAACTGTCCAGTACTTATTCAAACTAATAGCATTATTGAAAAAGTTCGAGAAGATTCTCATAAGAAAGGATTCTATCCTAAAGCACATGATAAAATTAAGGAAAATATTAAAAATAAAGGTTCTCCTTATTAGTCTAATAATATTTTTTAAGAAAATTTACTTATAAAAAATAGATATAAGTCAAAATTATATTAACTAAGTTTTACAAATAATGAAAACAATTAAATATTTATAATTATTAAAATTATTATGTATAAAAAAATTATTATGTATAAAATATTTTAAAACAATATTAATAATATATTATAATAATATTAAATATATTATAAAATTTATTTAAATAAAATTAATAAATTATTGTTATATTAATATAAAATAAAATATTTTTATAAATATAATATAAAGATTATTTTAAATATAATATAAAGATTATTTTAAATATTGTATAATAATTTTCATAAATTTAATTAAAATATAAGTTTAAAATATAATTAAAACTATAACTCTATAAAAAAATAATTATTATAATATATTATAATATATAGTATAATTAATAAAATATATCTTAATATTTTATTGTATATATTTATCTAAGGAATGATTTAAATGAAAGTTAATACTTTAATAATTCATACAAAAAATTCAAAAGAGTCACTAACTTTTAAAGTTGGACAAACTTTGAGTTCTGAAAAATTTGAACTTTTAACTGTTGATAGTCCTATAAACTATATTAACATTAATACTAAAACAGGTTTTATTGAGATAAAAACTAATGAAGATAATTTCTTATGGTATTCTTTAAATGATATACAGTTTTTGTCTTTTAATATTTTAGAATAATAAAATTAATTAAATTAATTAAATTAGCTATTGGAGGAAATCTATTGCTCTTATTAATTAGTCCAATAAATAATGAAGAAGCACTTGAGTCTATAGAAGGTGGTGCAGATATAGTGGATGTTAAAAATCCTAAAGAAGGTTCTTTAGGTGCTAATTTTCCATGGGTAATTAAAGAAATTAGGGAAATGACTCCTGATGATATGTTAGTTAGTGCAACTCTTGGAGATGTTCCTTATAAACCAGGAACAGTTTCTCTTGCAGCTATGGGTGCTTTAGTTTCTGGTGCAGATTATATTAAAGTAGGCTTATATGGCACATCTAACTATGATGAATCATTAGAAGTTATGAATAATGTTGTTAAAACTGTTAAGAATCAAAAATCTGATGCTATTGTTGTTGCATCTGGATATGCTGATGCTCATAGAGTTGGAGCAGTTAGTCCATGGGATATTCCAAAAATAGCTAAAGATTCTGGTAGTGACTTAGCTATGTTAGATACTGCTGTTAAAGATGGAAAAACTTTATTTGATTATCTTGATATTAATGATTTAGAAAAATTTGTAGAGGAGACACATAGCTATGGTTTAAAATCAGCATTAGCAGGTTCTGTTAAAAAAGAGCAACTTAAACCCTTACATGACATTGGTTGTGATGTAGTAGGTGTTAGAGGTGCTGCTTGTACTGGTGGAGATAGAGACAGTGGTAAAATCCATAGAGCTGCAGTTGCTGAATTAAAAGATTTAGTTAGTTCATTTGATTAATTAAAATTAATTAGTTTGGTTTATTTAGAGTTAGTTAGTTTGGTTTATTTAGAGTTAGTTAGTTTAGTTTATTTAGAGTTAGTTAGTTATTTTGGTTTATTAGAGTTAATTTGTTTAATTAGGATTATTTTTCTTAATTAGAATTTTTATTTATAAGGTGATTGAATTGTATTCAAAAAAGTTAATGGAAGCTGAATTAGGATTTACATATGATGATGTTTTACTTGCCCCCAATGCATCAAATGTAGAGGCAAAAGATGTTGATACTAGTGCTAGAGTATCTAAAAATTTCAAGTTAAACATTCCTATTATTAGTTCAGCTATGGATACTGTAACAGAATCAGACATGGCAATAGCTTTAGCTCAAGAAGGTGGGCTTGGAGTTATTCATAGAAATATGACCTTAGAACAACAAGTTATTGAGGTTAAAAAGGTTAAAATGTCTGGGGATTTAACTATTAAAGATGTAGTAACAATTACTCCAAATGCTTCAATAGCTACTGTTAAACGGATTATGGATGTTGAAGGTATAAGTGGACTTCCAGTTATTGATGAGCAAAAACTTGTTGGTATTATAAGTAAAAGAGATATTAAACCATTTTTAAACAATCATTCTGATAAAAAAGTTGAAGAAATAATGACTTCTGATGTTGTTACAATTGAAGAACCAATTACTTCTTCTGAAGCTTTAGATTTGGCTTATGAAAATAAAGTTGAAAGACTTCCTGTAGTTAGGGATGGTAAATTAGCAGGAATTGTCACTATTAGAGATATTCTTAATCATAAAAAATATCCTAATGCTGCAAGAGACAAAAAAGGAAGATTTTTAGTAGCTGCAGCTGCAGGACCATTTGATATTGAAAGAGCCATTGCTTTAGATAAAGCAGGTGCGGATATTATTGCAGTTGATTGTGCGCATGCTCATAATATGAATGTGGTTGATTTTGCAAAGACTATGAAAGAAAGTATTGATGCTGATTTAATTTTAGGTAATATAGCTACTGCTGAGGCAGCAGAAGATTTAATTGCTCAAGGGGTTGATGGACTTAAAGTAGGTATTGGTCCAGGTTCCATGTGTACAACAAGAATCATTGCGGGAGTTGGTGTTCCACAGCTTACAGCTATTGCTAATGTGGCTAATGTTGCTTCTGAATATGATGTTCCAGTTATTGCAGATGGAGGTCTTCGTTATTCTGGAGATATAGCTAAAGCTATGGCTGCAGGGGCTGACCTTGTAATGGTTGGTAATTTACTTGCAGGAACTTATGAATCTCCAGGAGAAGTTGTTGTAATGAATGGTAAAAAATACAAGCAATATCGTGGAATGGGTTCAATGGGGGCTATGACTGGTGGTTTTGGTGGGGGTGCTGATAGATATTTCCAAGAAATAAAAGGACATATGAAGCATTCTAAACTTGTTCCTGAAGGTGTTGAAGGAGCAGTACCATATAAAGGATATATTAATGAAGTTGTTTTCCAACTTGTTGGTGGTTTAAAAGCAGCAATGGGTTATTGTGGTGCAAAAGATGTTGAAACTATGAAAAAAGTAGGCAGATTTATTAGAATTACTGCTAGTGGTATAAAAGAAAGCCATCCTCATGATCTTTTAATCACTAATGAAAGTCCTAACTATCCTACTTTAGAGTAATTAATCTTTTATGTACTTTAATTATATTATTAATTGTTTGTAATAGTTTAATCATTATATTATTAGTTTATATTCATTAATTTACTATATTATTAATTTGCAATGTTTTATTTAATATATTATTAAATTATATTCATTAAATTATCATATACTTGATTTATAATCATTTATTACTTTATTAAATAATTATTAATTTTATTTATTATTAAATTTCTTATTTTAAAAAATATATTTGAGATACAATTATGAATAACAAAAATACTCATTCAGCTATTATTTTATGTGGAGGTATGAGTAGAAGAATGGGTGAAGATAAAGGGTCAATGAAAATTAATGATAAACCTATGATTATTCATGTTCTTGAAGCTATAAGTACTCAAATTAATGAAGTTATTTTAGTTTTTAATGATAGTGAGAGAATAAGTAAATATAAATCTCTTCTTCATAATTTTCTTATTACTGAAAAAGATATTTCTAAAAATAAAAACTCTGAATATTCTAAAGATAAAAGAAATATAGCTGAATATAATTTTGATGGATTTAATGTTTCACTTATTTTTGTAGAAGATGAAATTAAAGATAAAGGTCCTTTATCTGGTATTATGACTGGGCTTAAGACAATATCTTCTGATTATGCTCTTGTTTTACCATGTGATTCTCCTTATATTAATTATAAATTTATTGAATATATTTTTTCTATTTTAGATAAAAATTTAGCTATAACTGCTATAAATGATAATATTGATTCAATTGTTCCTTTTCATATTGAAAACATTGGAACTATTGAAAATATTGAAAACGTTGGAAACATTGAAAATATTAGCCATATTGAAAATGCTGAAGATATTAAAAGTATTAAAGATTTTGAAAATATTGTTTCAGAAAGTAATGGTTTATTTTATGATTCTATTGAAAATAAAAAATTAAAAAAAGAGATTGTAAAAAATTCAGAACCACTACATAGTATTTATAAAAAAGAAAACTATGATACTATAAATAACTTATTAAAATCAGATGAAAAACAAGTAAAATCTTTCTTAAAAACAATTAATAGCTATTTTATTCCAATTGATAATGAAAAAATTCAAAAAATTAATTTTAAAAATATTAATTATAAAGAAGATTTAGATAATTATTAATTAAAAAGGATTTAAATAATTAGGTTAAAAAAGATTCAGTATAATATAATTATAAAAAGAGTCTAAATAGTTAGGTTAAAAAAGATTTTGTATAATATGATTATAAAAAGGATTTAAATAGTTAGGTTAAAAAAGATTCAGTTAAATTTTGATAAAACAAGCTAATAAATCCATTTTTTGTTTTATTTAGATAAAACACTCTATGATATTAGAACTAAATTGAGAGCTTGTTTTTCAAGTAGCATTAACTTGTTTTGATGGTAATTTTATAATTGAATTTTTTTATAAATTTTGTTTATTTTATTTATCCAATTTGAACTGATCTGGGACAGCGTCCCATTTCTAAAATAAACTTATTCACACGTTCAATCATATTACAATAATCTTCACGAGGAATTTTTATATTACTTATTTTAGCATAATCTGGCATTTCACCAGTATTATTTCTTATATCCATTATACTATTTACCATTTCTCTATATTCTTCTAGTGTCAAATGTTTCATATAGAATCACCATGATATTAAGAAATATCAATGGATTTTTTTATTTAATAAATTATTAATTATATATTCTACTATATAAATTATTCGTTTATTTGAAGTTTAAAGGATAATTTTAATAATAATTTATAAATTAGTTAAGAATTAATTTATTTATATAAAATATTAAATTTTTTTTATATTAATAACAATTATAACAATATTCATAATATTAATTATAAAAATAAATTATATAATCCATATAAATTAAAATATATAATGTATAGATGGTAAATGATAATAATATAAAAGTAAGATGCCTAATTTGATTTTCTAATTTGTTTTAATTAATATATTATTCATTTCATGTTTTAGAATATATACTAACTTTAGGATTTATAAGATATAGTAATTTTAAGATTTATAAGATATAGTAATTTTAAGATTTATAAGATATATTAATTTTAAGATTTATAGAATATAATAATTCTATATTTTAGAATAAATAATGGATATTGGGTTTAGAGCTTCCATCATAACTCCTCTTTCAAGGACTTTTCCTCTAGAAATGTTTACTTCAATAATCTTTGGTTTATGACCTAATTCTTTTAGTTTAGCTATAGCTTGAACTTTAGTGTCAATTAATATTGCAGTAACAATTATTCTTCCATTTGGATTTAATTTTGAAGATACTACTTGAAGAATATCATTCAAATCCCCACCACTTCCACCAACAATAGCTATATCTATATTTTCAATAGATTTAAGTGCTGAAAGTCCATCATTTTCTATTAAATCTATTTTTTTATCAAGATTGAATTTTTGTAAGTTTTTAGAGGTTAATTCTATTGCTTTAGGATTTTTGTCAATAGCTATTACTTTTTTAGCTATTTTTGCAAATTCTACTGTAATTCCTCCAGTTCCACATCCTATGTCCACTACAATATCAGTAGAGGAAACTTCACTTTTACAAAGTAACAAACATCTAATTTCTTCTTTAGTTGGTCCAGGAACTTCATTTGAAATTATAAAATCAGAATCTTCTATCATTTTTACTGCCATCTTGTGAATAAATTATTTATTGTCATCTTTTGAATAAGTTATTTATTCCCATCTTTTGAATAAGTTATTATCAATATCTAATGAATCTAAGATTTTTCCAACTATAAAATTGACCATATCATCAATATTTTCAGGATTATGATAAAATGCAGGCATAGCTGGTAAAATCACCCCTCCTTCTTTAGCTATTTTCAACATATTTTCAAGGTGTATAGCTCTAAGAGGAGTTTCACGAGGAACAATAACCGTTTTTCTTTTTTCTTTAAGTGCTACATCAGCTACTCTAGTTATTACATTATTTCCATATCCATTAGCTATTGCAGATAAAGTTTTCATAGAACATGGAACAATAACAAGAGAATCAAAATTAAATGATCCACTATTTATTGAAGAACTTAAATCATGTGATTCATAAAAGTGATTAGCTAATTTCTTAATATCTTCTAATTTAATTTTTAATTCATGATTAATTACTGTTTCTGCAGGTTCACTCACTACAATACCTGTTTCAATATTTAATTTTTTCAGTGCTTCAAGGAGCTTTAAACTATAAACAACACCACTTGCACCAGTTATAGCTATAATAATCATAATTTGACCTTTGTTTAGAATAATTATTAATTTTTATTAGGATATTTATTTTTAGTTAGAATATTTATTTTTTATTAGGATATTTATTTTTTATTAGGATATTTTTTTTTCAGGATATTTTATATTTTAATTTTTTTATTCAAATAATTTAGATTGTTCAACATGAACTGTATCAAATTTATTTTGAGATTTTTCAGGAAGATCTAAATAATTTTCCAATTTAAAGTTTTTGAATTTATCTCTATCTTCTTTAGGTACATATAAACAAATATCAGGATAATTAAATCTTGCAGTTTGAAGTGCATTAACAATACTTGAAATTTCACTAAGATGATAAAGTTCGTCACCTAAAGCTACTTGGGTTTTCATTTCATCAAATCTTGGATATTCAGGGATATTTAAGATTACATAATCTTTATTAATATTCTTATCTTCACTAATTTCTTTTTCACATTTATTAAGAACTTTTTTATCTATTTTAAACACTTCTTGAGGTTTTTCAAATTGATTTAAAGGTGTGGAAGAAACACTTTTTAATAAATTTCTATTATCTAATCTATTTATCATATCTTTAACAAAACTAAGTCCTTCAGATTCTTTTTCATCTACATTTCTACATATACTGACCATATCAGAATCATCATATTTATAAATTTCTTCACTATTTACAACCTTTTCATTAAAAAGCTTTTTTAAACATCTTCTAAACATTGCATTAACAATACGTGTTGTATGGTGTTGATAAACACTTGGATACATTTGATATCTAGCTACAAGTGCTTCTTCAGCAGCTTGAACTCCTTTAATATCTAAAATAAGGTACCTTTTTAGTTTTAAATTAGATATTATTCTATCAACATCAATTACTCCATAAGCAACTCCTGTGTAGTGTGAATCACGAATAAGATAATCCATACGATCTACATCTAATTCTCCAGATATAATTGGTCCAAGTGAACCTTTTCCATTAATAATATCAATAATTTTTTTTGAATCAAATTCTTTTGTTATTATATCATTTAATGAAGTTTTTTCAATTAATTTAGCTGTTAAAACTTCATGTTTAACATCTAAAACAGCTTCTGATACATGTGAAAATGGACCATGTCCAATATCATGGAGCATAGCTGCAATTCTCACTAATTTTTTATCATAATCTGATAATTCAAGATGATCAGCTAATTTTGATCCTAAAAACATAGTTCCTATTGAATGTTCAAATCGAGAATGATTAGCTCCAGGGTAGATTAAAGATATGAATCCTAATTGCTTTATTCTCCTTAAACGCTGTATTTGGGGAGAATCCATTACTTCAATCTCAAATTCATTTAAAGAAAGGTTTCCATGAACACTGTCTCGAATAAATTTACTTGAATTAGACATTTTAACACTTTTAAGTTTTTATTTGTTTTATTTATAATTAATTTTAATTATTTTAGGGTTTTATTTATAATTATGAGGGTCGGACAAAATTCTATATCCGTTTGTCAAAACCTTAGGAAAATCCTTTGTTTAGCAAAAGAAGAAACTTTTTTTTGAAAAAAGCTATTTTTGTCCGACCCTCATTATTTTAGGGTTTTATTTATAATTATTATTTTAATATTTTGTTTATAAATATTCTAAGCTTTTATTGTCTAGATTTTCATTGTCTAAGTTTTTATTGAAAAAAAATATTTATTTCAATTTTTATTTTAAGATTATATCTTTTTCATCCACCAGCCATAATAATTTTTGTACCAGTATTGGATATTTCTTCTTTTTTAAAGTCAATTTCAAATTTAGTTTTTTCAATAACATCTTTTAAGGCATCTAATGTTTCATTTCTATGAGGACCTAAAACAGCAGTTAAAAATAGAGAATCTCCAGTATAAAACTCTCCAATGAAATGAATAATAGCTACTTCGAAAACACCATATTTTATTTTCACATACTCAGCTATGTTTTTGAGTTCTTCCTCAGCTTTTTCTTTATCATGGACAGTTAAAATCATCTTATCCACAATTTTATCCCCATCAGAATTATTTTCTTTTCCCCTCACAAAACCTTCAAAAGTAAATATAGCTCCCGCTTCATCGACTTTTATACTTTTTTTTAAATAATCAACAAGATCTTGGATTTTATAATATTCCTCATCTTTTTCAATAATTTTAATAAGCATTATATTCCTCACATTTTTTGAGTTTTATTTTTTTAATTTTGAT
>WRCI01000025.1 GCA_009784145.1 Methanobrevibacter sp. | reverse complement strand
TTTAACTCAGATTTAGATCCATTTATTAAAAGATACATAAAAGAATCTTTGAAAAACAAATATTGATTTAGAATAGTAATAAGTGCTAATTTAGAATAACAACAAGCACTAATTTAGAATAATAAGAAATATTAATTTAGAATAGTAACAAATGCTAATTTAAAATAAGAACAAGTACTAATTTAGAATAATCTTATAATTTGAATTAATTTTCATAGTTTTAACTGATTTTTATAAGTTTAGTAATATTTTAGTGATTGTCAAAAACTGAATATTTAGAAAAATTTATAACTAATGAAAAATTTAAATAGAATATTATAAAAAATAGAATATTGTAAAAAATAGAATTAAATATATTCACTAATTTATATAATATTATTCTAATTTATATAATAATTGTTATAATTAAATGCAACTTATCATTAATAAATTAAATTTATTTTAACATATTATATTATAATTAAATTTAATTTTAGTATATTATGTATACTTATTGAGAATATTATTGGAGGAATTAACATTAATATGAAATGTGGACTTGAAGTTCATGTACAATTAAAAACTGACTCAAAATTATTTTGTGATTGCCCTACTAATTATCAAGAAGCTCCAGCAAACACAAACATTTGTCCAGTTTGTTTAACTCAACCAGGAGCAAAACCATTTCCTACAAATGAAAAAGCTATTGAAGCTGCTTTAAGGATAGCCTTGATGTTGAATTGTAAAATAGACAATGATGTAGTCTATTTTTTGAGAAAACATTATGATTATCCAGATTTACCTGCTGGATATCAAAAAACTTCTGTCCCTATTGGATTTGAAGGAGATTTAAATGGAGTCAGAATAAGAGAAATTCACATGGAAGAAGATCCTGGGCAATTCAAACCAGATTTCGGAACAGTTGACTTTAACAGATCTGGTATTCCTCTTGTGGAGATTGTCACAGAACCAGATATGCACTCTCCTGAAGAAGCTAGGGCATTTTTAAAAGAGTTAATTCGTGTATTAAAATATAGTGAATGTGCTCGTGGAGAAGGAACAATGCGAGCAGATGTTAATGTGTCTCTTGAAGGTGGAAACAGAGTAGAGATAAAAAATATTAACTCTATAAAAGGAGCATATAAAGCTTTTAAATTTGAGATAATCAGGCAAAAAAACTTAATAAAACGAGGAGTTGAAGTTAAGCAAGAAACTAGGGGATTTTTAGAATCTCAAATGATTACAGTAGGTATGAGAACAAAAGAAGATGCTGATGATTATAGACTTTTACCTGATCCTGATTTACCTCCAATTAAAATTCAAGATAATCAACTTAAAGAAGCAATTAAAGCCATGCCTGAAGCTCCTCATAATAAAGTAGCTAGATTCATAGAACAGTATGGTATTGATGAAGAATCTGCAAAAACATTAACTTCAGAGCTTGCTTTAGCTGATGTTTATGAAGAAGTAGCTAAAGATATAGATCCTAAATTTGCATCTATGTGGATGAGGGATGAACTTAAAAGAGTTTTAACTTACAATAAAATGGACTTTGTAGAAAGTGAAATTACTGCAAAAAGCATTATTGAACTTTTAAAACTTCTTCAAAAGAAAGAAATTACAACAAAAGCAGGACAAAGAATAATTGAACAAATGCCTAATAATTCAAAGAATCCAAAAGAAATTGCAGAAGAATTAGGTTTAATTGGTGTTGTAGATACTGATGAAGTATTAAATGCTGTAAAAGAAGCTATAAAAAATAATCCTGATGCAGTGGAAGATTACAAAGAAGGTAAGGGTGCATCTTTAAACTTTTTAGTTGGTCAGGTAATGAAAGTCACTAGAGGAAAAGCTGATCCTGGAGAAACAGTTAAAATACTTAAAAATTGTCTTGATTAATAATATGTTTTTTTAGAGACTCTGTCAAAAACTTTCATGTTTTTGATATTTTATAATTTTCAAGAAATAGAATTTTTTGGTGAGAAATTTAATAATAAGTTAAAATTTAACAATTATTTATTGATAATAATGGAAAAGAAGTGAAAAGAATGAGTGGTAAATCCTTAGTAAAAAGTTATATGACTAAAGATGTTATTAGTGTATATCCAAATACAAATAATGCAGATGTTATAAAATTAATGAAAGAAACTGGACATGATGGTTTTCCAGTAATAAATGATGAAAAACAAATTGTAGGAATAGTAACCGCTTTTGACCTTTTGCTTAAAGAATGGGATGAATTAGTCGAAGATATAATGTCAACAGATGTGGTAGTTGCTCAACAAGATATGTCAATTAATGATGCTTCAAGAGTAATGTTTAGACAAGGTATATCAAGATTACCTATTGTAAATAGAGAAGGGAAACTAAATGGAATAATTACAAATACTGACATGATTAGATCTCATATTGAGCGTTCTACTCCAACTAAAGTTAATTACTTCAAAAAAACTTTAGAGCAATTATATTCAATCAAGACTACTTTGAAACGACAAAAAGTAAGTACTGATGATTTAAGACCTACTCAAGATAAAGTATATGCTGATGAGCTACAAGGTAGAAGTTATGAGTTGAAAAGAGGTTTGGCAGAACCAACAATTGTTGTTAAAACTGGTGATAGGTGGATTTTGATAGATGGACATCACCGAGCTGTTGCAGCTAAAAATTTAGGCTGTGAAAAGATTGATTCTTATGTCATAAATTTAAACAGAGATATAGTATTAGGAATGGAAAAAACAGCTGATAAAGCAGGAATACACACTTTTGATGATATAGAAATAATTGATGATGCTCAACATCCACTTATAGCTCTTACACAAAGTTTAAAGAATAAAAGCCCTGATAAAATAAAATCAGAAAAAGATAAAAAAAATCAATAAAAATATAAAAAGATTAATAAAAATATAAAAAAATCAATAAAAATATAAAAAGATTAATAAAAATATAAAAAAATCAATAAAAGGAAAAGAAAATCAACAATATTTTGTTTTTTTTAAATACTTCTATAATTCTGCTTATGTGAATTTTAATTATTTTATAGAAATTATAATTATAAGTTTATAATTTTATATTTATATTTATATTTTATATTAATATCTAATTTATTATTATATAATATTTAAATATATTATGGTTTAATATTTAATTATATTATATTTCAATATCTAATTATACTATTTACTGGATTTTAATCATTTATATAATGAATTTATAATTAACTTTTTATATCATATATTTATATAGAATTTTATATTATTATATGAATTTATAATAAAATTTATAATAAAATTTGTAATAAAATTTGTAATAAAATTTGTAATAAAATTTTATATTTTATAAAAAAATATTAAAGAAGGAAAATCATGGTTAATGATAAAATTATTAGAGAAATATATGAAACATTAGAAAGTCGAAGAGACAATCCTATTGATTCATACACTTCAAATATAATGAAAGATACTAATAAATTAGCTGAAGACAAGATCCTTGAAAAAATAGGTGAAGAAACAGCTGAAGTGATAATAGCTTCAAAAAATAATAATGACCTTGTCAATGAATCAGCTGATTTGATTTTTCACACACTTCTTCTTTTAGTTTATAAAGGAATCTCATTAGATGAATTATTAGATGAATTTGAAAAAAGGCACAAGTAATGGTTTTCAATGAACAATGAATTATTTGGATTTATTTTATTATAAAATATATTCCATGTTATTCATTCCTCTTTCTTTGTTAAAGAATCTTGGAGATTTTTCATCGAATTTTTTAAAACCAAGAGATTCATAGAGTTTAGTTGCTCCAATATTTCTTAAGTCGGTATCTAATACAACTCTTTTAAATCCTTTTTTCTTAGTTTTTTCAATTACCTTTTTAATTATTTTTGTTCCAAGACCTTTTCCTCTTTGAGATTCATCAATAGCTATTTCTGCTAAGTATAAATCATCTTCATTGAAATTGCTTAAAACTAAAGAATCTAAAAAAGATATATATGAAAATTTAAGAGCATAAGATAATTTCAACTTTATTAGAAGATATAAAGCATAGGTCAATAAGTTATATTTTTCCCCTTTTACAACCTGTAAAATACCTATAATATCTTTAGACGAGATATTGGCCTTGTTTTCATTATCATTATTTTTAAAATCATTATCATCTAAAATAATATATATTTTAGAGAACCCATCAACATCTTCTTGATTTTTACTATTAGTAATCTCTTCATTTTCAACTAAAAGTAAATCTTCAATAGCTACAATAGCATTCTCTTTTGTTTTAAAAACTTCCAAGTAAGTTCTAAAATCTACAGAATACATGAGTTCTGCAACTTTATGATAATCATGAATTTTAGGATTAAATTCTTTAAAAATCAATTTAAAATCCTCTATTTATAAATAAATAAGGTTATAAACCTATTTGTCCATATTTTTAGCTATTGTAAGAGCAAATACTCCTGCTCCAAAACCATTGTCAATGTTTACAACAGCGATTCCTGGGGCACATGATTGTAACATTGCGTATAATGCTGCTTTACCTTCACCACCAACACCATAACCAACTGATGTTGGAACTCCAATTACAGGAACATCTACAAGTCCAGCTACAACAGAAGGCAAGGCTCCTTCCATACCAGCACATACAATAATAGCACAAACTTTTTCTTCAATCATTTTAGCTATTTGTGGAAACAATCTATGAATTCCAGCTACTCCAATATCATAAGAAGTTATAGCTTCACAACCACCTCTTTCAACAATAACCTTAGCTTCTTCACCAACAGCTATGTCTGAAGTCCCAGCAGTTATTATCCCTATCTTTTTTTTAGTATTAGTGCTTAATATATCGTTAGCTATATCCTTATTTTCTTTATTATTTATAGTATGGCTTACTTTTTCACTCTTTGATATAATCAATATTTTAGCTTTATTATTATAATCTAAATTATAGTCTTTTTTTCTTAAATAATCTAAATCTTCTTTTAATTTAGAATATCTTTCTTTAGTTAATCTAGTTATGAGAATGGAATCTTTATAAACATGATTGTCACGACTATCATCAAAATATCCTTTGATAATAGCTAAAAGATCATCGTATTCTTTTCCTTGAGCAAGAACAGCTTCAGGAAAACCAGTTCTAACTTCTCTATGATTATCAAATTTAGCTACCTCATCTAATTCTAAAATAGTATTAGCTTTTAAAAGGTTTTCACAAGTTTCAAGGTCAATTTTTCCATTTAAAAGTTTTTCAAGAATTTCTTTCATAATATCCCTAAGAATGTAATAATAATACTAATAACAATAAAATAGAATCTATTATATAGTTTATATCAATTTAATAATTGTTCTAATAAATTATCATATTAATCAATATATTAATATTCTTTAAAACAAACATTATAAAATTTATCTTATTTTAATAAAAATTGATTTATTATATTATAGTTCGCGATTATTATTAGGTACTATTTTTATATAGTTTTGATATTTTATAGTAATTTTAAATAATTTATAGTAATTTTATATAATTTATAGTAATTTTATATATTTTATAGTAATTTTATATATTTTATAGTAATTTTATATATTTTATAATAATTTTATATATTTTATAGCAATTTTAAATAATTTATAATAATTTTAAATATTTTATTAGTTTTGATATAGTGAAGTTTTTAAAAATTTTCATAAATAAATGATAAAAATTATAAAAATATTTATTTAATTAAATTAAATATTATAAATATGGAAACCAAGATTATAAAATCCGATGTATTGATTATAGGTTCCGGAGGGGCTGGATGCCGTGCAGCTATTGAAGTATCAAAAAACGGACTTAATCCGATTATAGTATCAAAAGGATTGTCTTTTAGGTCTGGATGCACAGGAATGGCTGAAGGAGGCTATAATGCAGCATTTGCTTTTGTGGATGGAGAAGATACTAAGGATATTCATTTTAATGACACTCTTAAGGGAGGTGCCTATCTAAACGATCCCAAATTAGCTAGAATACTAGTTGATGAATCTCCAGATAGGTTAATTGACCTTGAAGAATATGGTGCTTTATTTGATAGACAAGCTTCTGGTGAATTGAATCAAAGACCATTTGGTGGTCAGACTTTCAGAAGAACTTGTTTTCAAGGAGATAGAACTGGACATGAGATTATAATGGCTCTTAAAGAGGAAATAATAAAGAAAAAGATTCAAACTATTGATGAAGTTATGATGACTTCTCTCATCCTTGATAAAAATAATAATAAAAAAGTCATTGGAGCTGTTGGATTTTCATTAAAAGATTCAGAGATTATATTTTTCCAGGCAAAATCAGTAATTTTAGCTATGGGTGGAGCTGGACAACTATTTCCAGTAACTTCCAACACATTTCAGAAAAATGGGGATGGATTTAGCTTAGCTTACAATGCAGGAGCCGACTTAATTGATATGGAAGAAATCCAATTTCATCCTACTGGAATGCTTTATCCTGACTCTAGAAAAGGAGTTCTTGTTACAGAAGCCGTTCGTGGTGAAGGAGGAATTCTTCTTAATAAAAATAATGAACGTTTTATGGGTAACTATGATGATAGAATGGAATTAGCTACTCGAGATGTTGTTTCAAGAGCTATATATAATGAAATACGAAGTAAAAGAGGAAATGAAAATGGTGGAGTTTATCTTGATGTTACTCACCTTGATGATGAATTAATTGAAGAAAAACTTGAGACCATGCTTTTCCAATTTTTAGATATTGGAATTGACATAAGAAAAGAACCAATGGAAGTAGCTCCAACTGCTCACCACACTATGGGTGGAGTTAGAATAGATGAAAATGGTCATTCCAGTTTAGAAAATTTGTTTGCAGCTGGAGAAACTGCTGGTGGAGTTCATGGAGCTAATAGGCTTGGAGGAAATGCATTAGCTGATACTCAAGTTTTTGGAAAAAGAGCAGGTATTTCTGCATCCACAGCTGCTAAAACTTCTAGCTTTGAGATAAATGAAGAAGAAATTAAATGTGAAAAAGATAGAATAAAAAATCTTGTTAAAAAAGGTTCTATTTTCCCATTTGAAATTAAAAAAGATCTTCAAAAGATAATGTGGGAGAATGTAGCCATAATAAGAAATGAAAAAGACCTCAAAACAGCATTATCTGAGATAAATAAATTAAAAGATACACTAAAAGATATGGATGTTAGTCAAGAAACTCACTATAATAAAGGACTTCAAGAAGCTTTAGAAGCTACTAATATGGTTGAAATGGCTATTTTAATAGTCGAATCTGCTTTAATTAGAAAAGAAAGTCGTGGTGCTCACTTCAGAGAAGACTATCCTGAAACAAAAGACGAATGGAAAAAGAGTATTGTGATAAACAAGGGTCATGATATAAAGTTTATTCTTAGATAGTCTATTATATCTTCTATATATTCCAATTTAAACTTTTTAAATTATTATTAATAATTAGAAAAGTTTATATATTATGGGTCGTAATATAGTATATATTAAGTTTTATTGGAGTTAAATATGAGTAATAATTCAAAAAGAATACAAGTAAACTTCACACCTGAACAATATGAGTTAATTCAAAAACTTAAAGGAGAACTTGGTGGAAGTGATGCTGATGTTATTAGGAATATAGTAATTAACTGGCTTACAGAGAAATCTTTCATTTCTACAAGTATTAAAAATAAAATTTCAAAAAATAAATAAATTTTTAAAAAATTATCTAGTTGACAATTTTGGGTGATGGTATGGAAAATAAACCAAAAGTCATTGATTTATTTTGTGGTATTGGTGGATTTAGCAAAGGATTTGAAATGGCTGGATTTAATGTGGTTTTAGGAATAGACAATTGGTCTCCTGCTTTAGAAACTTTTGAAAAAAATCACAAAGCAACAAAAATTTTAAATGAAGATGTTTGCAACATTACTGAAGATTTTTATAAAAAATATAGTTCGAAAGTTGAGGTAATAATTGCTGGACCTCCATGTCAAGGTTTTTCTATGTGTGGCACAAGAGATGTAAATGATGTTCGCAATAGTCTTTTTAAAGAAGTTCTTAGAGCAGTTAAAATAATAGCTCCTAAAGTTGTTGTCATTGAAAATGTGGTTGGTTTAATGTCCATGAAAACTCCTGAAGGAGAGTATGTTAAGGATATTATTATTAATGAATTAGAAAAATTAGGTTACATAGTTGAAAATAAAATTTTAAATGCCGATGAGTATAATGTACCCCAATCAAGAAAGCGAGTTTTTTTTATTGCCTCAAAAATTGGAAGAATAAAATTTCCAAAGAGGTCAAAAGAAAAAATCACTGTTTTAGATGCATTAAGCAACATTCCCGATACTGACAAAACAAAATACAATACTCCTGAAAATAAATTTCAAGAACATATGTGGGATAATGAAAAATCTATATATAACCATGATAAAATGAATCATAATGAAAAGGTTCTTGAAAGAATTAAATGCGTACCACAAGGGGGGAATTGGAAAGATATTCCTCCAGAGGTTTATGATGTTGGTGGCAATCATAGTAACAATTATCGGAGATTAAATCCAAATAAACCATCTATTACAATAAAACATGCCACTAAATCTATGATAATACATCCTGATTATAATAGAGTCATTACTGCAAGAGAGGCTGCTAGATTACAATCTTTCCCAGATTCTTTTGTAATAATGGGGAATAGAACCGACCAACATCAACAATTAGCAAATGCAGTACCTCCTTTATTAGGTTTTGCAATAGGAAATCAAGTTTTAAACAAGTTAAATGGAAAAAATGAAAAAATTGAATATCAAACCAATCTTAAAGCTTATTAATGGTGTTTGTATGAGTAATCAGACGAAAGAAAATATTCAAACAGATTTATTGTCTTTTACAGATAAGGATATTTGTAATGAAAATGTCGAATTTTCATTCATAGATCTTTTTTCTGGAATAGGTGGATTTAGATTAGCTTTTGAATCAATTGGGGGAAAATGTGTTTTTAGTTCGGATATTGACAAATGGGCTAATGAAACTTATTTTTTAAACTTTGGAGAATATCCCAAAGGCAACATTGAAAACATTTTTACTGATGAAATACCCAATCATGATATATTATGTGCAGGGTTTCCATGCCAACCTTTCAGTATTGGAGGATATAGAAAAGGTTTTTGTGATACAAGAGGAACATTGTTTTTTGAAATTGAAAGAATTTTGAAGGATAAAATGCCTAGAGCATTTATATTAGAAAATGTTAAAGGTCTAATTAATCATGATAAAGGGAAAACATTTAAAATAATTAAAAAATCATTAAAAGATTTAGGATACTCACTTTTTTATGAAGTTTTAAATTCTAAAGATTATGGAATTCCACAAAATAGGGAAAGAATATATATTGTGGGGTTTAAAGATAAAATAGATTATTTTAAATTTCCAAACCCATTAAACAAAGAAATAAATGCATTTGACATTTTAGAAAATAATCTTAAAGGTTTTTCAATAACAAAAACAGCAGAAAAACATTTAGAAACTCATTTAAATTCTTTTGAACTAAAGAAAAAAATTAAAAAAACATACCCTTTATTTGCAACAGAAATAAGACCTTCTAGATGCTCATTTAGAAATGATGGGATTAGTCCATGTTTAACAGCAAAAATGGGGACTGGTGGAAATAATGTTCCTATTTTGGTAAGTGAGAAAAGAAAACTATCAGTACGTGAATGTTTAAGACTTCAAGGATTTCCAGAATCTTATAAAATTAAAGAAAATTATTTTCAAAGTTATAAACAAGTAGGTAACAGTGTTACAGTACCTGTTGTAAAATACATAGGAGAAGAAATTGTTAAAACATTATTTAATGGGATTTAGGTTTTAACACTACTGTAAATGTTCCCTTACTTCTTCCAGAGCCTGTTGTAACTGAAAAAGGAATAAAGCACGATTTTTTTAATTCTCCTTTTTCAAATAAATAATGTACTGTGTAAGGCTCTTCAAAATTTCCTATGCCTTGAAAAACAAATTTTGAAACTAATTCATTTTCATTAACAATTTTAGAAATTTTTGATGTAGCAAAATGCTTGATGATTTTAGCATCACTTATATTAAAATCTACATTATTTTTTGATATATCTAATCTGTTTTTTTCTCTAAAAAAGTTTAAAAAATCTTTTAAATTAGTTTTCCAACCTTCAATAACGCTGTTATTTTTGTGAAAATCTTTTTCAGACTTTGAATATAATGATGCTCCAGCACCAAGTTCATAGCTTCCAAAAATTTTTTTGAAAGTTTCAGGAGTTAATTTTTGTATTTGATAACTTCTTGAATCTGGTCTTTTAACAGAAATTCCAGTCAAATCAACTGGTTTCAAGTGTAATGAATCTATTTGATTATCATTCAAATAATAATCATTTTTTCTTAGAAAATCATCACTCAAAATACCATTTGCTATAAAAACATCTGCTTTAGGCAGAACTTTTTGATTACTTATTTTACCAAATTTTTTTGTAACAACATGGATTCCATAATGTGTTTCAGAATCCAAATCAATAATATTCCAAAGTTCTTTATTTTTCTTATTTAATTCTTTTACAAATTTTATTTCTTCTTCGGTTCCTTCAGAGGTTCCCTTATTAACCATATTTATTCTCCCAGATTTTTGTAGTATCCTTTCCAATACTTCCCCACTTAACTTGAATCTGTCCTCTTTTATTTTCAGATTTTGTCCCACCATTAATATTTCTATTCCATGCTTGAAATGTTAATTTGCCGATGGTAATGGATTTTACATTTTTATTTGTTTCAATTAGCCATTCCACAGCGTCAACCATAGAAATTCCAACACCTTCTTCTGCAGTACCATAATATATATAATCTGGATCAACAGCACATTCAGAACCTTCAATTAAAAAACGAGTTATTAATTCTTGTTTATACAAATCAAAAAAGTTATTTATATTTTTAATCTTTTCAGGAAACATTTTTTTCAGTTGGTTAGCACTTAATCTGTTCTTTAAATCTCCTTTCCCATCTAAAGTATTATCTCCCCATATAAAAAATCGTATATCCTCAGCAATATCCTTTGAAATATTAAATTTTTCTTTCAAATAATTTATAAATTCTTCCACAGGTTCTTGATGGACACTGTTCCCACTTCCTTTTTTTATACTGATATAGTGAGTTTCATCATTGATTTTAATAAAAATATCTGTTTTTTCAGTTCCAGCTATTTTATTACAAATAATAATATCATTAGATTTGGGTGCAATTTGAAAAATAGTTTTTAAAAATTTCTTCATATTTGAATTAATTTCCTTATATCTTTTTCCATTTAGCACTGAAACAATTTCATCTTCATTTCTAAATCCATCATTAGCCATTAAATAACCTCTCTTATGATAAATGATGTAATTGAAATTAATTTAAAAATATATAAAAATATTTCCAGAATTTCAAAAACTATTTATTATATTTTTTATTAATTATTTTCGATTTGTTTTTCATATTATTTAAAGCAATACAATTCTATTTTTATTAAAATATTCTTAAACTAATAATTTCATGAAAATAATTCATTAGTTTATAATCAATGCAAATAGACAATTCGCTGTTTGTAAAAGCTTTAAAATTTTATTATTCAAAATATTTAAACTTTATTCCATTTTTATAAATTTACAACTGTTTTAATTCTTTAATAGCTATATTAGCTTTTTTTATAATTTTATTTTCATCTAATATGCTGAGTTTTCTATTTTCCATTAATATTTTACCATTACAAATTGTTGTGTTTACATTAGATCCATTAGCTGCATAAACTAGATTTGAACTTATTAGATCACTTATTGGAGTTAAATTAATTGAATTTGCATCTATTAGTATAATATCTGCTTTTTTATTTTCTTCTATTGAACCTATTTCTTTATTTAAGTTCAATGCTTTTGCTCCATTTATAGTAGCCATTTGGATAGTTTGGTTAGAGTTTAGAGCTTGAGGGTTTAAAGTACTTACTTTTTGAAGAAGTGAAGCAAATTTCATCTCTTCAAACATATCTAAATTATTGTTTGATGCAGCTCCATCAGTTCCAATCCCTACACAAATACTTTTTGATATCATCTCTTGAATTGGAGCTATTCCTGAAGATAATTTCATATTACTACATGGATTGTGAGATATTTTAACATCTCTTTTTTTTATTATATCCATTTCTTCTTTAGATACCCATACTCCATGTGCAGCTATAACATCATCTTTTAAAAATCCTAAATCTTCTAAATATTCAAATGGTCTTTTTTTTGCCTGTTCCATTATAGTATTTACTTCATTTTTAGTTTCACTCATGTGAATATGAATTCCAACTTTGTATTTATCTGCTTCATGTCTTACTCTTTCTAATAAATCTTTTGATGCAGTAGATGTTGCATGAGGTCCAAAAAAAGTTTTTATCCTACCTTCTCCCATTCCATTACAGTTTTTAATTAGATTTATATTTTCTTTAAATTCATTTTCTCGTTTTTCTTGATCTCCAAAATCAATCATTCCATGGGAAAGACATCCTCTTATTCCTGACTCATCTACTGCTTTAGCTACATCTTCCATAAAAAAGTACATATCATTAAATGTTGTGGTTCCTGATTTAATCATTTCTACAAGTGCTGATAGAGCTCCAGTATAACAATATTCTCCATTCAAACCCGCCTCAGTTGGCCAGATATGGTTATTTAACCATTCATCAAGAGCTAAATCATCTGCTAATCCTCTAAATAAATTCATAGAAATATGTGTGTGAGTGTTAATAAGACCAGGCATCAATATTTTATTTTCACCATCAATAACTTTTTCAATACCCTTTGTGGATATTGAAGATTGGTTTGTTTTAGCTATTTCAATTATTTTATCATTTTCAATTAATAAATCTCCTTTAAATGATTCAACAGTATTTTCATTTGGATTTAATATAATTGAATTTTTTATTAAAATATTTTTTGTTTCCATTTTTTCACCTTAATTAGAATACTTGTAATTTTGATTGTGACATGGTTTTTAATGTGATTTAACTTTGTTTTTTTAATTTTTTTTATAGTGTTTTTTATTATTTTTTATTTATATCTTATTTTATATTATTTTTTTATTATTTTATAATATATTGATTATATTTTTTTATATTTATTTTTATATGATATATACAAGTATAGCTAAGTTTGGACAATATTCAGCATTTTATTTATATTGTCTTAATTATTTTAATATTTTAATTATTTTAATTTTTACTAATTTTATGGAATTTTACTAATTTTACAGAAAAATATAATAATACTAAAATCTTGTATATATAATTAAAGGAGAGTATAAGGAAATGAATGATGATAAAATAAAAACAACCATAGATCTTGATGACGATGTGTTTAAATCATTAAAAAAGGTCGCTATTGAAAAAGAAGTATCACAAAACCAATTAATGAATGATTATATAGTTCAAGGACTGAAAAATGAAGAAAAAATTATATCTAAATCAATTATAAAATAATTTTATAAATTTTTATATAAATATATAGAAATATTATAAAATTATAATTATAAATTTTTATTATAAATATATAATTTTTATATAAATATATAATAATATTATAAAATTATAATTATAAATATAAAATAAATTTATCATTAATGTATTAATTATTAAATTAGTTAATATAAATATCAAAAATCCTTAAAATCTGATTAATGGAGAGAAAATGAAGCTTAAAATTGCAATACCTTCAAAAGGACGAATAAGCGATCCCGCAGTAGCTATCTTAGAAAAAGCTGGTCTTGGACTTAAAGATGCTGGAAATAGAAAATTATTTTCTAAAACTCATAATAGTGATATTGATGTAATGTTTTCACGTGCAGCAGATATTCCTGAATTTGTAGCTGATGGAATTGTAGATATGGGAATAACTGGCTTAGATCTTATTTATGAAAATAATGCAGATGTTGAAATTTTAGAAGACCTTAAATTTGGACAAACTACTTTAGTTTTAGCTTCTCCAGAAGATTCTAATATTAATTCTATTGAAGATGTGAAATCTGGTGTGGTAGTAGCTACTGAATTTCCTAATTTAACTGATAGCTATTTTAAAAATAAGGGCATTGATGCTAAAATAGTTGAACTAAAGGGATCTACTGAAATAGCTCCTTTTATTGGAGTAGCTGATATTATAGCTGATTTAACTAGTACTGGAACCACTTTAAAAATGAATCATCTTAAAATTATTGATAGTATTTTAGATAGCTCTATAAAGCTAATAGCTAATAAAGATGCTTATGCTAATAATGAGAAATCTAATGATAAAGAATTTGATAATGAGAAATTTAATAATAAAGAATCTGATAATGAGAAATTTAGTAATAAGAAATCTAATAATAAAAATTATAATGATAAAAAATCTTTAATTGAAACTGTAGCTACAAGTATTAAAGGAGTTATTGATGCAGAAAGGAAAAAACTAGTTTTGATGAATGTTTCTCGGGTGAATTTAGAAGAAGTTCAATC